>NZ_JAFCTI010000008.1:0-187775 GCF_049895945.1 Pseudarthrobacter sp. DSP2-3-2b1
ATCGGGCTCAGCATCGGCAGGGTGATCTTCCAGAACTGCTGGAGTGTGGTGGCGCCGTCAACCTTGGCGGCCTCGTAATACATCACCGGGATCTGCCGCAGGCCAGCGAGGAAGATGATCATCGGGGCGCCGAACGTCCAGACATGGAGCAGGATGATCGAGCCCAGCGCCGTGCTCGGGTCCGAGATCCAGCCCGGGCCCTGGACCCCGAATATTGCCAGGACCTGGTTGACCAGGCCGGTGGTGCCGAAGATCTGCTTCCACAGGATCGCCACGGCCACCGAACCGCCCAGCAGTGAGGGCAGGTAGAACACCGAACGGTAGAACGGCAGCCCGCGGATGCCCTTGTCCAGGACCAGCGCGATCAGCAAAGCCACGCCCAACTGCAGCGGAACACCGACCAGCACGTAAGTGAACGTGACACCCAGGGAGTTATGAAGCCGGGCGTCGCCGAACATCCTGATGAAGTTATCCAGGCCCGTCCATTCCGGCGGCTGGAGCAGGTTGTAATCCGTGAAGGACAGGTACAGGGACATCAGCATCGGCCCGATGGTGATCGCCACCAGACCCACCAGCCACGGCAACAGGAAAATATACGCGGCCTTGTTATCCCGGCCGTTGGCCTTCTTCTCCGCAGCACTCATCGGCCCCTTACGGCGCTTGAGCGTACTGAGTTCACTGATCGCGCTCATAGCGGGATCTCCATTTCACGCAGCAGGCCCGCCGGCGCCGGCAAGCGTGCCGGGCAAGGCGTCCTGTGGTTGGGTTCAGCGGCCATGTGGTCTCCTTTGGTCATCGTGGCCATCCACGTCTGGGTGATCGCCGGGGCGATCGGTGCAACGCACTGCCTGTGGTGCAAACTCCTGCCGCGCCCTGCAACGGGTTATCGTTGCAGCAGCGGTCCGGAGATGCCACCGTCCAGCGGGACGTTGAAGAAAGCGGCTCCGTACCAAAGTAAACGGTTTCTTGACTCGTGTACAGCCCTTTGTTAGTTTTTGAGAAAGCGTTTTCTAGAACGGGACCGCTCGATCAACGCCGAGCGCGTCCCGCAGCCGCACCACGTCATCCGCCCTTCGAACCTCAGGCAGGCCAGTGAGAACAGCAGACCAGCCGGCCCGGCCCAGCGCCATCGCCGGCTACGAGGACTGGCCCCGCTTTGTCCGGAACCAGCCGCGGTACCAGACGGCCACGGCCGGTGCGCAGGAACTTTCGGACGCCTTGGGTGTTCCGGCACAGGCTTCCCCAACGGACGTCACCGTCCACTGGGAGGAAACGTACGACGGCGTCACCACCTCCCAGCTCAGCTGGCAGTTGGGATTCGGCCCCCGTACTACGGGCTGGCTGGTGCGCCCGGCCGGAGGTTCCGGACCGCTGCCGGGCGTGCTCGCCCTGCACTGCCACGGCGGAAACAAGTTCGGCGGGGCGGACCGCTTGGTGGAACTTCCCCTGACACACCCGTCTGCGGCCGAGGCCAGAGCGGGCCATTATGACGGCCGCGCCCTCGCTGCCGAGATAGCAAGGGCGGGCTTCGCTGTGCTGGCCCACGACACGTTTGCATGGGGAAGCCGGCGCTTTGACCTCTCCGAGCCGCCGTGGCGGACTGCCTCCGCTCTGGAGGCGAGAAAGTCGCAGTGGCGGGAGGACGGCGTCGTACCTTCCGACGCGGAACTGTACAACGCCGCGGCCGGCTACCACGAGGACACCGTAGCCAAAACGGCCGGCCTGCTCGGAACCAGCCTGGCCGGGATGGTTGCCCACGACGATCTCGCGGCGCTGGACGTTCTTGCCTCGCTCCCCGGCGTGGATCCCGGGCGGTTGGGCTGCATCGGATTTTCCGGCGGCGGCGGCAGGGCCCTGACCCTGGCGGCGCTGAGTCCAAGGATCAGAAACTATGTGGTGACCTGCATGATGACCACGTGTGAATCCCTGCTGCCCGCGTATCTGGATGCGCATTCCTGGCTGCTGCAGACGCCTGGGCTCTGGAAGCTGGGAGACTGGCCGGAGCTCACGGCCAGATCCGGGGCGGACGGGTTCCTGGTGCAATACGCCCTTGCTGACCAGCTCTTCCCGGAGGCCGGCATGCGCGACGCCCACAGGATCCTGGCCTCACTCCACCCGGACAGCTACGCAGGACGTTTCTGGCCGGGCGGGCACGTCTTCACCGCAGGGATGCAGGATGAAGCGATCACGTACTTGGCCGGGACCCTGGGTGCCGGCACCTCCGTCCAGACCCATTCCACCGTCCCCACACCCTAGGCACCGAGGACCATCAATGACCCAGCAATCCGCCTTCACAGCAGAGGGCACCGCAGAACCGCGCTCGACCGCCGGACCGGACGATGCTCCGGCTGCCCGGCCGCGCATCGCCCTGGTGGGTGTCCACGGCTTCGGCGAGCGGCACCTGGCCAACCTCGCCCGGCTGGAGGCGGCCGGCGCCGTCGAGCTGGTGGCCGTCGCCGATCCGCATCCGCCGCAGGACGGCAGACTGGGCAGTTCCGTGGCGGTCTTCACTGTCTTGGATGAGCTGCTGGTCTCCGGAACGGCCCCTGACGTTGTCATTCTGGCCACCCCCATCCAGACACATGCTCCCATGGCGTTGGCTGCGCTGGCTGCAGGCTGTGACGTCTATGTGGAAAAGCCTCCGGTGGCTTCCCTGGCCCAATTCCAGGAGGTGGCGGCTGCGGCAGAAGCCTCAGGGAATCTTGTCCAAGTGGGTTTCCAAAGCCTGGGATCCCTTGCCCTGCCTGCGATCCGTGAGGCCATCGCGTCCGGCGAAATCGGCGATGTCCTGGGCCTGAGCGCGCAAGGCATGTGGGTGCGGTCCAAGGGCTACTTCAAACGGTCCCGTTGGGCGGGCAAGCGCAGCCTGGACGGCACGGATGTTGTGGACGGCGTGGCCACGAACGCCCTGGCGCACGCGGTGGCCACGGGGCTGCACATGGCCGGCGCCCACACGATCGCGGATGTCGCCTCAGTGGAGACCGACCTCTACCGCGCCCACAACACCCAAAGCGACGACACCTCCGTGATCCGCGTCCGGACCGCCGCCGGGCAGACCCTGCTGTGCGGCCTGACGCTCTGCGCACCGGAGCAGCGGAAACCCTCCGTGACGGTCCACGGCACACTGGGCGAGATCACCTTCTTCTACACCGAGGACGAGGTGGTCACCACCACCGCGGCCGGCGAACGCCATGAAACCTTCGGGCGGACTGACCTGCTGGAGAACCTGCTCGCGGCCCGGGCCACCGGCGTTCCCCTGCTGTGCGGTTTGGCCGATACGGGTGGTTTCACTTCAGTCCTGGAAGCCATCCGCACTGCACCCGACCCGCAGGAAATCAGCGCCGAGCACCTCAGCTGGGAGGGTGAAGGCGACGACGCCCACCCCGTCGTCAACGGCATCCCTGAACTGATTGAAAGGGCGGCGAAGGCACAGGCCACGTTTGCCGAGCTTGGCGTGCAATGGGCCCGCCAACTGCCGCCGGCACGGACTTTTGACCTTGCCGGGCAGGCCGTGGCGGAGTACCAAGACGGCAGTCACATCCGCGCCGTCTCCTCACCCCGCCCCTACCTCCACCCCGTCCGCACTCTCGCCGGAACGGTCGTCACCGACCACCAGCCGCTGGACCACGTATGGCATCTGGGCGTGGGCGTGGCCCTGCAGGACGTGGACGGCGTCAACTTTTGGGGCGGCAGGACCTACACCAGAGCGGCGGGCGAATACGTCTGGCGGCCGGATCACGGCAGCATCGTCCGTACGGGCGAACCGTTCGAGAACGACGGCGGTTCCGGCGTCGGCGGTTCCGGGCACGCCGGCGAACTGGCCGAGACGCTCTCCTGGAACGGCCCCGGCGGCGCTCCCGTCCTGACCGAGGAGCGCCGCTGGACGTGGGCTCCGGCCGGTCCCGGTGCCTGGCGCCTGACGCTCGGCTTCGCGCTCTCCCCCGCGGGCGATCGCCCAGTGAGCCTGGGCAGCCCCGGTTCCAATGGCCGCGACCAAGGTGGTTATGGCGGGTTCTTCTGGCGCCTGCCGGAATGTTCGGGCGCCACGGTTTGGGCGCCCGGTTCCGCTGGCACACCCCTTACGGGCGAGGCCGCCGTCCACGGGAGTGTCACGCCGTGGCTCGCCTGGTCGGGCAACTTTGGCCCAGTAACCCCCGGCGGCTCGGGAACGCCCGACGGCGGCACTGGAGCAGGTGCCGCTGCCGGCGGCGCCGCCACGCTCGTCTTCGTCGCCGCGGAGGACGCCACGGATCCATGGTTCGTCAGGGTGGACGGCTACCCGGGTGTTGGCCAGTCGCTGGCGTGGGATGCGCCCGTAATTGCCGAACCCGGCACACCGGTGCGCCGCAGCATCACAGTATTCATCGCCGACGGATTTTTGAGCACACAAGACATAGAGACATTGATCAAAACACAGGGGGACCAGTCATGAGCCAGACCACCACCACCGCAGCCTCGCCACTCCCGCTAGGGGAACGGCTCCCGCTGGAGGCACCGCTGGACGCAGCCAGCGGCGAACGGACAGCGCCGGCCTCGGCGGCCGACCGCGAGATCAAGCGGCGCCGCGTCCTGGACATCCTCGACGCCCAGGAACGGGATTCACTGCTCCTGACCACCCACACAGCCCTGACCTGGTATCTGGACGGCAGCCGCGTCCACATCAGCCTTGCCGGCGATCCCATCGCCGCAGTGCTAGTTGACCGCGACGGCGACCATCTGGTGACCTTCAACAACGAGGCGGGCCGCATGGCCGCCGAAGAGCTCCCCGCCGGCGTCACCCTGCATTCAGTGCCGTGGTACGGCAACCTCCACGAGGCCGCTGCCGCCGTCGGACGTTCCACCGGACCCGCGGGATCAGCCGGCACTCCCTTGGCGGAAGCTGCGGTGGCCACCGAACTCAGGGCCGCGCGGCAGCAGCTCCTCCCTGCCGAGAGCGCCAGGTATGCCCATCTCAGCGCGGAACTGGCAGGCATCATGACCGATGTGCTGTCCACAGCCCGGCCTGAAACCACCGAGTTCGAGCTCGCAGCCGCCTTGGCCGGCCGGGTGGTTGCCGCAGGCGCGGAACCGCTGGTGCTCCTGTGCAACGGCAGTTCCCGCAGCGATTTCCGCCACCCGCTGGCCACGCACGCGCCGCTCGGCCGCCGCGCCATGGCCGTGGTGTGTGCCCGCCGGGACGGCTTGGTTGCCAACATCACCCGCTGGGTAAGGTTCGACGCCGGCACTCCCGAAGAGATCGACGCCGAGGCCCGCATCGCAGCGGTTGAGGCGGACATCTTCGGTGCGACGGTTCCGGGCGCCCGGCTGGACAGCATCTTCGGGGAGATCCAGACTGCTTACGTCCGTCACGGTTTCGGCGCGGAGCAGTGGGAGCAGCACCACCAGGGCGGTCCCGCAGGTTATGCCGGCCGCGACCCCCGCGTCACGGACGCCGTCACCGATACCGTGGTGGTCAACCAGCCGTTCACGTGGAACCCGTCGGGTCCGGGAGTGAAGGTCGAAGACACCGTGCAGGTCACCGAGGCCGGGCTCACGGTTCTGACCGTGGACGAGCGCTGGCCCACTGCCACGGTTAACGGCCTCCGGCGCCCGGCCACCCTCCAGCTCTAGAGAAAAACGCTCTCTCACCTAATGCAGGTCTTTGGCCAACGCTCTCTCACCTCATGCGCCTTTCTCCCCCCACGCTCTGGCAGATCCTGACCCGAAACGCCAAACGCTCTTGCAGTTGTTGCCTTACTTTCGGCAACAACCGCAAGAGCGTTTCGGTTTAAGCGACATCAACTGCAAGAGCGTCGCGGTTTAAGCGACATCAAGTGCGAGAGCGTTGCTAGGGGAGGCGGAGCTCGCCGTCCACGCGGCGCGGGATGCCCAGCGGGTTGCTGTCGCGCAGGGCCGGGTGAAGGATTGATTCCGGCGCGTCCTGGTAGGCGACCGGGCGCTGGAAGCGGCGGACCGCCGTCGCGCCTACCGAGGTGAACAGCGACGTGGTGGCCGGGTACGGGCCACCGTGCTGCTGTGCCCAGTTCACTGCGACGCCGGTGGGCCAGCCGTCGAACAGGACCCGGCCAGCGAGGCCGGACAGCTGCTCAACGAGGGCGGTAATGTCCTCGCCCGGCTGGGCGTGGACCGTGGCGGTCAGGCTGCCGGGAACCTTGGCCAGGACGGCCGTGAGCTCCTCCTGGTCCTTGTATTCGATCAGCAGCGTTGTGGGCCCGAAGCACTCTTCCAGCAGCTCGTCCGGGCGGGCCAGGACGTTGGCGGCGGAGGTGGAGAACACCACGGGTGCGGCGCCGTCGCGGGTGGCGTCCTGGTCCGCGGAGCCACTGACAATGGTCACATCGGGCAGCGAAGCCACGCTGCGCAGGCCATCCGGGTAGGCGTCGGAGATCCGGGTGGTGAGCATGGGCGCCGCAAGCTTGTCCTTGCTGGCCTCAGCCAACTCAGCGGCAAATCCGGTCCCCGCGGGGATGAACACCAGCCCGGGTTTGGTGCAGAACTGGCCTGCGCCCATCGTGAATGACGCCGCAAGTCCCGCTGCGAGCTGGCCGGAACGTTCCGTCAGGGCCGCAGCGGTGATGACTACCGGGTTCAGGCTGCCCAGCTCGCCGTAGAACGGGATCGGATCGGGCCGGGATACTGCGAGGTCAAACAATGCCCGGCCGCCCGGGATGGACCCGGTGAAGCCGACAGCCTTGATGGCGGGATCCTGGACCAGCGCAGTGCCCACCTCGCGGCCGCTCACCAGGGCGAACAATCCGTCCGGGGCACCCGCGGACCGCAGGGCCTCGGTGACTACCTCGGCAGTGCGCTCGGACAGCTTCAAGTGGCCCGAGTGGGCCTTGACGATCACCGAGGAGCCAACAGCCAGGGCGGAGGCGGTATCGCCGCCGGCCACGGAAAAGGCGAACGGGAAGTTGGATGCGGAGAAGACAGCCACCGGGCCGATGGGACGCAGGATGCGGCGCAGGTCCGGCTTGGGCGGGGTGGCGGACGGATCCGCGTGGTCAATGATTGCCTCGAGGTAGGAGCCTTCAGTGATCACGCGGGCAAACAACCGGAGCTGGCCGGAGGTGCGGGCCACCTCACCGGTCAGCCGAACGATGCCGAGGCTGGTTTCTGAATCGGCGATCTCAACAAGTTCGGCAACGTTGGCGTCCATGGCGTCGGCGACGGCGGTGAGCCAGGCTGCGCGGTCGGCATCCGAGGCGTTGGCCGAGATGGCGGCCGCCTGCGTTGCAGCTGCTGTGAGTTCTGAAAGTGAAAGGGTTGCAGTAGTCACTGGGGTACCTGTATTTCGTCGGGGTTCGTCGTATCAGCGGTCATAATCTGGAAGCGAGCCTCAGGCTCCGGGTGTGTCCGTGAAGAGGAAGCCCAGCCCCGGTTGGTCCGTCAGCGTAGCGCGGCTGTTGATGAAGTGGACGGGCGACGGCCCGGCCAGGATGCCCAGCTGTTCGAAGGACGCATCCTCCACGTCCTCCACCAGCGTAGCCTCCGCCAGAGTGAGGGCGAGCTGCCCTGAAAGCTCCGGCAGCAGGTGCGGCATGACGCGGATGCTGTTGGTCCGGGCCAGCTCCACGATCCGGCGGAACGGCGTGATGCCGCCTACGCGGATGATGTTGGGCTGGATGATGTCCACCGCCTCCGCCTCAATGAAATCGCGGAAGCGGTAGATGGTGTGCAGGTTTTCGCCGAGGGCGATGGGTACCGGTGAATGCTTGCGCAGCCGGCGGTAGGCCCAGAGGTCGTCCGCGCGGATGGGCTCCTCCAGCCACTCCAGTCCGAACTCCGCCAGCACGTCCAAGGCTTTGAAGGTGGTGGGCAGATCCCACCGCTGGTTGGCGTCGATCATCAGCTTGCGGTCCGGGCCGAGTACGGACCGGACTGCCGCCACACGCTCGGCGTCCTCGCGGATGTCCGGCTTGCCCACCTTGATTTTGACCGCCCGGTGGCCTGCGGCGACCCAGCGTTCGGTCTGCGCCACCAGCTCCTCGAGCGTGTAGTGCAGGTTCACGCCGGAGCCGTACACCTCCGCGGACTCCTGCCGCTGCCCCAGCAGCCCGGTGACCGAGGTCTGCGCCCGGCGTGCCTGGAGGTCCCAAAGGGCCAGGTCCACGCCAGCCATGGCGATGGTGGTCAGTCCCCCGCCGCCGGCCTCGTGCAGCCGCTTCCACAGAGCGTCCCAGACCGTCTCGGGGTTGGCGGGAAGCCCCGTGATGAAGGGCGCGATGTCGTAGTCAAGCAGTGCCTTGACGGCCTGTGGGCCGATGGTGGGCGTCCACGAAAAACCGTGCCCCGCGCCGCCGTCGTCCGTCTGGATTTCCGTAACAATCACATGGTTTTCCGGCGCCTCCACTCCCCAGCTGCGCAGCAGCGGGACGGTCAGGAGCCGCGTGGTCAGGCCGGTGATCAGCGGTGCGGTCCTGACGGAAGCGAGCGCGGGCGCACTCATCAGCGGCCGGCCAGCTCGTAGCCCTTGGCCAGGATGGACTTCAGCTGGACCAACTGCTCCTCCGTAGGGTCAACCAGCGGCGGACGGACCGAACCGACAGCCATTCCACCGAGCCGCAGGCCGGCCTTGACGAGCGATACGCCGAAGCCGGGGGTCTGGTCACGGAGGCGCACCAGCGGAGCGTAGAAGCCTTCAAGCAGGGCGTTGCGGCGGTCCTCGTCGCCGGAGATGTAGGCGTCGTAGTAGGCCTTGGCGATCTCCGGTGCCATGGCAAAGGCGGCCGAGGAGTAGAGCGGGATGCCCAGGCCGCGGTAGGCGCCCTGGGTCAGCTCGGCAGTCAGCAGGCCGTTGAAGAAGGCGAAGTCCTCGCGTCCGGTGGCGCGGACGGCGGTGACGATTTCCTGGGCCAGGCCCACATCGCCCAGGCCGTCCTTGAAGCCGATCACCTTGGGGTTGGCGGCGAGGCGGGTCATGGAGGCGGCGGTGAATTTGGCGTTTCCGCGGTGGTACACGATGACGGGCAGGCTGCTGGCGTCCGCCACTGCCTCGATGTACGCCACGAGGCCGTCGGCGGGACCGGTGACCAGGTACGGCGGCAGGACCAGGAGCGCATCGGCGCCCGCTTCCTCGGCGATCCGGGCACACGCGATGGCGTGGCCCAGCGGCCCGCCGGCTCCGGCAACCACGGGAACCTTTCCGGCTACGGCCTCGACGGCGGCAGTCACCACGGTGCGCACCTCATCGATGCTCAGCGCGTGGAATTCGCCCGTGCCGCACGCGGGAAACACGCCGCCGGGACCGAACGGGAGCCGCGAACCGATGTGCTCCTTGAGAAGCTCCACGTCAACGGTGCCTTCCGGCGTGAACGGGGTAACGGGGAAGAACAGTACGCCGTCGAATTTCATGATGTCTCCTTGGATCCGGCACCGGCTGTGACCAGGGTGGCGGACGGCTCGTCGTTGAGGGTGGTGGTTGTCTTCAGTTCGGTCCGCCAGCTGCGCCTGGGCTCCCAGCCCAGCAATTCGCGGGCCTTGGCGATGGAGAAGGCAGGGCTGGTGCCGGTCAGGCCGGCGGCCAGCGCTTCGCTGCCGGGCAGGAAGCGGGGCATCAGTTCGGCCAGCGGTGCGCTGGCCAGCGCGTCTGCCGCCCCCACGAAGAAGGTTTCCCCGTTGGGGATTGAGTCCATCTTCTGCAGGAGCACGTCCAGGAAGTCTGCGACGTCGCGGGCGTCCACGTAGTTGAACAGGGCCGGTGCGGAAAGGGCGGGGTCAGCCAGGCGTTCGGCCAGGGTGTGGCCCTGCTGGGTGGGCGCACCCTCCCATTCCTCCGGCGAGATGACGTAGCACGGGCGGAAGGCGGCGTACCGGATCTTCGAACCCTGCGCCGCCGCGAACATCTGAACGGTCTGCTCGGCGATCAGTTTGGACAGCGCATAGGCGTTCCAAGGCTTCGGCGTGGTGCGCTCGTCCAGCGGGAAGCTGTCCGGCAGCCACCCCGCCGGCGACCCATAGCCCAGAACCGTGGGGCTGCTCGCCGTGATGATCCTGCCGATCCCCAGTTCGGTGGCCGCGCTGATCACGGCATACGCCAGGCGGGTGTTCGTGGCGAAAATGACGTCTTCCGGTGCACTGAACGGGACGGCGATCGCGGCGAGGTGGATGACGGCGTCGGGCGTGGTCTCCTTCAGGAGGCGCAGCGCCTCGCCGGGGGCCAGCAGGTCCCCGGTTTCCTGCACGACGCCGGCGGGCAACTGGTCCGCGGGGAGCGCGTCCCGATCCACCGAGATGACCTCGTGGCCCGCTTCGGCGAGGCCCGCCACAACGCTGCGTCCCAGCCGGCCGGAGCCGCCGGTGACAAAAATCCTGCTCATAGTGTTTCCTTCAGGTCTGAGATCCGTGGACTGTCCGGGAAGGACTCAGGCGCCGCGGGAAGGTCGGCGCCGAGGTCCAGGTCTTCGATGCGGACGGGGAGGGATGACTCCAGCGAACGGTTGCCGGCAATGCCCACCGAGACTGAGCGCAGGCCGTCGAGATAGCCTGACGGGCGGCCCAGCGGGTCCTCGCCCGGGCCGTTGAAGAGATCCGAGAGGAGGAGTTCGTCGCCGCCGCCATGGCCGCCCTCGCCGTTGACGATGGGCACCTCGTAGGCTGCTTCCCAGTGGCGCTGGACCACCAGGCGTTCGCCGTTGCGGCGGATGGCGTCTTCTTCCTCGATGGGGGTGGCACTCGGGTCAACCACGGTCTTCTTGTCCGTGCTGTTCAAGACAGAGGCGCGCTCCACCACTTCGAGTTCAGCACGGCCTTCGGTGCCGTTGACGGCCACGCGGTAGCCTTCCCACGGGCTGTGGGCGTTCAGGGAATAGCTCAGGCGGGGACCGCCGTGGTACTCCACCACGAGTGCCAGGTTGTCCTCGATGGTGATGCCGCCGGTGAACACGTCCTGGTCGCGGCGGTAGCCGTCGTAGTGCTCGTTGTCGAGGAAAAGCGCCTTGAGCCGCTCATCCTCGCGGAGGTCCAGCGTGAACGGGTCCTTTTCCGCGGCAGCCGGCGCATCGGCGTCGGGCGTTCCACGTTCGGGACGCGGGCCGAGGCCGCGTTCGGCGGCGTTCTTGTCGCCGTAGAACTTGAGGCCGCCGGAGGCGAACACGCGCTCCGGGACATCGTTGATCCACCAGTTGACGAGGTCGAAGTGGTGGGATGCCTTGTGAATGAGCAGGCCGCCGGAGTTCTTCTTTTCGCGGTGCCAGCGGCGGAAGTAGTCGGCGCCGTGGACGGTGTCCAGGACCCAGCTGAAATCGATGGAGGTGACCTTGCCGATCACGCCGCTCTGGATGATTTCCTTCAGCGCGCTGTTCCGCGGTGAGTAGCGGTAGTTGAAGGTGACCACCACGTTGCGGCCGGTCTCCTCCACGGCTTTGGTGATGCGGCGGCAGCCCTCGGCGTCGATGGTGAGGGGCTTTTCGACCACGACGTCGGCGCCCGCCTCGAGTGCCTCCACAATGTAATCGGCGTGGGTGTAGTCAGGCGTGGTCACCACGACGCGGTCGATGTTGTTGGCCTGGATGAACGCAGTGAGGTCTGTTGGCTCAAATGAGGCGACCGGACCCGGCGCACCAAGTTCCTGGATGAGCTTCTGGTAGAACTCCACACGGCCGGGGTTCACGTCTGAGAAGGCGATCAGTTCCGCGGTGTCCGAGTGCTTGCCGAAGATGGCACGGATGTACATCTCGGAGCGTCCGCCGGTGCCGATGAGGGCAATGCGTGCCTTGGTTTGGGCGTCCGGCTCCACCGTTGCAGCGAAGGCGGCGGTAGCAGAACTCGATTCGGCTGTGTTGACCATGAGGGGTCCCTTTCGAAAGCTCAAAACTCGGCCGGATTCAGGCCGTTCGTGGTGGTGCTTTGGGTCAGTTTCTGGAACTCGCGCGAGAAAGCGTTTTCTCGGTTCGTTATATGATTTGTACCAAGAGCACCACGTTCCCGTCAACCCTTGTCCTCCGTGCGAGTAAGCGTTTTCTGACCACCGCCCGCAAAACTCGTCGATCTTTGGGCCAGCGGATAGAAATCGCTTTCCCGCGGCGTTATATGCTTTTCCCACAACACCGCCATCTGCTGTGAACATCGCCAGCCCCCTGGCGGCAGAATGGCCCGGGGGACTTACGAAAGGCAGGCCATGGTCAGGAGATCGGCAACCGGCAGGATTGGCATCGCGGAAGTGGCGGTGAAAGCCGGCGTTTCGCACGCCACCGTTTCCCGCGTGATGAACGGCAACTTCACGGTGGATCCCGAAATTGCGGCGCGGGTGCGGGCGGCTGCGGCTGAACTGAAATACCAGCCCAACCCGGTGGGCCGCAGCCTCGCACTGGGGAAAACGGATACCATCGGCATTGTTGTCCCGGACCTGGCCAACCCCACGTTCCAGGCCATCCTCCGCGGATTGAGTCGGGCGGCGGCGCAGGACGGCTACCGTGTGCTGATCGCGGATTCCTTTGAGGTCTCCAGCGAGGAAGCCATCCTTGCCGGTGAGGCACGCCGCCGGTGCGACGGCCTGGTTCTGTGCGCCCCGCGCATGACCGATGCCGAACTTGAGGAAATAGTCCCCTCACTGCACCCCCTGGTGTTGATCAACCGGACCACAACAGCTGCGGACGTCCCCAGCCTGGTGGTGGATTACGGGCAGGGCGTCCAGGACCTCGCCGGGCACCTCGTGGACCTGGGCCACACCCGCCTGGCATTCCTGGCCGGCCCGCCCCGCAGCGCCTCCAACGGGCTCAGGCTCGAGGGGCTGGAGGCCTTCAAGGCAGCCAACCCGCAGGTGGAGGTCCTGATGCTGGAGGGCGGCTCGGACTTCGATACCGGGCACGAAGCCGTGGATGCCGTGCTGGACAGCGGCGCCACCGGCATCCTTGCGTTCAACGACCTCGTGGCCATGGGCCTGATGAGCGGACTCCACGAACGCGGGGTGGACGTTCCCGGCGACATCTCCGTCACGGGCTTCGACGACATCCCCTTCGCCCGCTACACCACGCCGACGCTCACCACCGCCGCCGTGCCCATTACGGAGCTGGGGCAGCAGGCATGGCACCAGCTGCGTGCGCTGATCCGCAAGGAAGAGAACGATGCCCCTGGCAGCCGGTACCAGCCGCGGCTGGAGATCCGGGCCAGCAGCGGCCCGGCCAAGGCGCCCCGCACCGCCGCCCACGGCTGAGGCACCCGCGGCTGAAGGCAGGGCACCCGCGGCTGAAGGCAGGGCACCCACGGCTGCGGTACCCGCGGCTGAAGTCCACAACGGCTAAGGTACCCACGGCTGCGCCGGACCCACCTACGGAACCGTTGCCCGGAGAGCCTAGACGCCGGCCTCCCGGTAGTACCCCTCGATATGGGCAGCCACCAGCTTGGCCGCCCGTTCGCCGTCGTCGTTCCGGATGGCGGCCAGGATCTCCCGGTGCTCGGCCCCGAGGCGGCACGCTGTTGCATCCCAATCGGGGAGATTGCCGGTCAGCCGGGCGGCGTAGCCCTGGATGGACTCACGCAGGGAGCCCATCATGGCGCTGACCACGGCGTTGCCTGCGGCATCGGCCAGGGCAAGGTGGAACCTCACGTCCAGGGCCAGGAAATCGTCCGCGGTTTGGGCGGAACGTCCGACGGCGTCCATCTCGTCAAGGAGCGCGGCGGCAAGTTCCAGCTGGGGTGCGTCAGCCTTGGCCCGGGCCACTGCCCAGGACTCCAGAAGGACGCGCGTCTCCACGATGTCCGATACGGGCAGGTGCTGGGTTGCAACGTGGAGCCGCAGCGCCGAGCCAAGCGCCGCCGTCGGGTCCGAGATGACCACCGTTCCGGCCTCAGGACCGGAGCCGACGCCGGCACGGACAACGCCCATGGCCTCCAGGATGCGGATCGCCTCGCGCACCGAGGTGCGGGAAACCTTCAGCTGCTCGGCGAGGGTCCGTTCCGGGGGAAGCCGCCCTCCGACCGCCAATTTGCCCTCGGAGAGCTGGCCCTCGATCCAGTGCAGGACAAGCTGGTGGGTACGCATATGGCCATGCTACTTGATGTGGTTGGACCACATGGCCTACAGTGTGGTTAGACCACAGCAGCGGCAGCTGACTGCGCCGGCCAGCCAACGGAGGAAGCCATGACCCACACGATCCAGCCGAACAACCCCGAGATCACCCCGGCTCCGGACGCCGCGGATCTCCCGGCCGCCACCCCGGCACCGCGCTCCACAGCGCCGGCCGTGCCCGCAGCACTCAAGCGCCGTATCCCCAAGTACGCGGACCTGGCTCCGCTGATGCAGTTCAAGAAGCCCGAGTTCAGCAAGGAAGCGCGGCTCAAGCGCGCCAGCACCATCTGGGAACTGCGGGACATCGCCAAGCGCCGCACTCCGCAGGCTCCCTTCGACTACACGGACGGCGCCGCGGAAGAAGAGATCACCCTGCGCCGCGCCCGCGAGGCCTTCCTGGACATCGAGTTCCGGCCCGGAATCCTCCGCAACGTCTCCAGCATCGACCTGACCACCGACATTCTGGGCAAGCCCTCCCGCCTGCCCGTGGGCATCGCCCCCACCGGCTTCACCCGGATGATGCAGTCCGAGGGTGAATACGCCGGTTCGCAGGCTGCCGAAGCCGCCGGGATTCCTTACACGCTCTCCACCATGGGCACGGCTTCCATCGAGGACGTCGCCGCCGCCGCCCCGAACGGCCGCAACTGGTTCCAGCTCTACCTCTGGACGGACCGTGACCGCTCCCTCGAACTGATCGAACGCGCCGCCAAGGCCGGCAACGACACCCTGATGGTCACCGTGGACACCGCCGTGGCCGGTGCCCGCCTCCGCGACGTCCGCAACGGCATGACCATCCCGCCGGCGCTGACCGTCAAGACCGTGCTGGATGCGTCCTACCGCCCGGCCTGGTGGTTCAACTTCCTCACGCACGAGCCGCTGACTTTCGCCTCGCTCTCCCGCTACACCGGAACCGTGGCGGATCTGATCAACTCCATGTTTGATCCCACCCTGACCTTCGAGGACCTGGACTGGCTGCGTGAAACCTGGAAGGGCAAGCTCGTAGTCAAGGGCATCCAGACCGTTGAGGACGCCCGCAAGGTGGTGGACCACGGCGCCGACGGCATCGTCCTGTCCAACCACGGCGGCCGCCAGCTGGACCGCGCTCCCATCCCGTTCCACCTGCTGCCCGAGGTCAAGGAAGCCTTCACCAAGGACAACTCGGACGCCGCCATCATCCTGGACACCGGCATCATGAGCGGCGCGGACATCGTTGCCGCACTGGCTTTGGGCGCCGACTTCACCATGATCGGCCGCGCCTACCTCTACGGCCTCATGGCCGGTGGCCGGGCCGGTGTGGACCGCACGCTGCAGATCCTCGAGAAGGACATGGCCCGCACCATGGCGCTCCTGGGTGTCAGCAGCATCTCCGAACTGACGCCGGACCACGTCCGGCTGCTCAACAAGTAACGGAAGCTACTTCTTCCGGCCGAACTTCGGCAGGTTGGCCAGCAGATCGGCGGCCTTGGTGGCAGCACGCCCCACGGTGCGGCCGATCTGTTGCGGCACTGTGTCGTCGCTGAGTGGCGCTGAGGTTCCGCCCGGAATGACGACGGCGGGGCTCAGCTCTGCGCCTTCGCGCTCCAGCACGGCGGCCAGGGCGTCGTCGGCCGGTACGGATGGAGCAGCAGCGGGTGCGCTGCGGGTGTCTGCTGCGCTGTCTGCCTCGGGGGCGGCGGCGGATGTAGCGGCGGCGGGTGAGCCGGCGACGGGTGAGGAAGCGACGTCGGCTGCCGGGCCGACGTCGAACGTTTCCAGCCAGCTCGCGATACCTTCAAGGGGTTTGCGGTTCAGCGCGTAATAGCGCTTCTGGCCCTGCGCCCGCATGCTGACAAGCTGGGCTTCTCGCAGGACTTTGAGGTGTTTGGAGATGGTGGGCTGGCTTGCCGCCAGTTCTTCCACCAGTTCCCCTACCGCCTTGTCCCCCGCGCGAAGGGATACCAAAATATCGCGCCGGGTTGCTTCCGCAATGACGGCAAATACGTCGTCTGTCACCATGCCTCCCACCCTAGCGACATATACGCCGCAAGGCATCAACTATTTCGCTGTCAGACCGGAACTGATCGGTATCGGCGGACGGGGAATTCAGTCGAACCAGGGATCCAGCCCGTGCAGCGGGAAGACTGCCTTCCGGGTGGCCATGACTGTCCGGTCCACGGCGTCGTTCGGATCGAACCCGACTTCCCAGGACCGCCACCAGAGTTCGACGTCGTCGCCCATCAGGCGGGGTGCGTCCCGGCCGAATTTCGCCAGCACATAGGCTCGCCATTCCTCAGGGACCTCAGTCCGCAGCGGGACCGGCCGGCCGGAGGCGATGGCGATCAGGTGGCTCCACGAGCGCGGGACGACGTCGGTCACGCTGTACCCGCCGCCGCCGGTGGCGATCCAGCGGCCCTCACAATGCCGGGTGGCAAGGTTTCCAATGGCCGAGGCTGCTTCACGCTGGCCGTCCACGCTGATCTGCAGGTGGGCCAGCGGGTCATGGCGGTGCGAGTCGCAGCCGTGCTGGCTGACAATCACCGCCGGCTCAAACGCTCCAATGAGCTGCGGCACCACCGCGTGGAAGGCCCGCAGCCAGCCGGCGTCCCCTGTGCCTGAAGGCAGAGCCACGTTCACGGCCGTACCCTCGGCCGCCGGACCGCCGATCTCGTTCGCGAAGCCGGTCCCGGGGAAAAGCGTGAGCCCTGATTCATGGATGGAGATGGTCAGCACCCGGGGGTCATCCCAGAAGATGCTTTGCGTTCCGTCCCCGTGGTGGGCGTCGATGTCGATATATGCCACCCGGGGGACGCCGCCGTCCAGCAGCTTTTGGATGGCCAGTGCGGAGTCGTTGTAGATGCAGAACCCGCTGGCCCGCTCGCGGGCGGCATGGTGCAGGCCGCCGCCGAAGTTCACGGCGTGAAGGGCTGTGCCGTCCAGGATGGCCATGGCTGCAAGCAGTGATCCTCCGGCCAGCCTTGCGGCGGCTTCGTGCATGCCGGCGAACGCGGGGTCATCATCGGTGCCCAGGCCGCGGGCTTCATCGGGCCTCGCCGGATCTTCGCTGACCCGGTGGACGGCTGCGACGAACTCAGGAGAGTGCACGGACTCCAGTTCGGCGTCCGAGGCTACCTCCGGAGCCGCCACGGTAACGTGGCCCAGGTCGAACAAGCCCAGGCTCACGGCCAGGCGCGCGGTGAGGTCCATCCGTTCGGGCGCCATGGGGTGGCCTGGGCCGAAGTTGTAGGCGGTCATGGCAGAATTCCACACCACCGTCGTCGGAGGTGCGGGCTGGCTGAGACCGGGCAGATATGTCATCAATCACAGGCTACCCGGTCCTGCCGCCGCGCAGGCCCGGCCATTACGCGGGCATTAGTGGTTTACTACTGGAGGAAACAGTTTCAACCGAGGAAAAGCCACCCATGTCCCAACGCCAGTCGAGGCCCCGGAACCCGGCCCCCTGGCATCCCACGGCACCGGAGCGCGAAGGCCTGTGGATGTTCGCGCGGCTGCGCGACTTTATCGACGACATTGCCAACACCTCGCCGGCCCGGCTCGCCCTGACAGTCTTCGCTGCGGTGTGCCTGGTTTTCACGTTCATCCTCTCGCTGCCCGTCTCCTCCGCCGCGAACACTGCCACCCCGCTGCACCAGGCAATGTTCACGGCGGTCTCCGCCGTGTGTGTCACCGGCCTGACGGTGGTTTCGACGGCGGTGCACTGGTCATTCTTCGGCCAACTGGTCATCCTGATTGGCATCTTCGTGGGCGGCCTGGGAACCCTGACGCTCGCCTCCCTGCTGGCCCTGATGGTCAGCAAACGGCTTGGCGTCCGCGGCAAGCTCATTGCCCAGGAAGCCATGAACAACGCCGGCCGTCTGGGCGAGGTGGGTACGCTTCTGCGGATCGTCATCACCACCTCAGTGGTGATCGAAGGCGTCCTGGCGCTGGCGCTGATCCCCCGCTTCATGACGCTGGGCGAACCGTTCTGGCAGTCGGTATGGCACGGCATTTTCTACGCGATCTCGTCCTTTAACAACGCAGGCTTTACGCCGCATTCAGACGGGATCGTGCCCTACGAGACCGATCTGTGGATCCTGGTTCCGCTGATGCTGGGCGTCTTCCTGGGCAGCCTGGGCTTCCCCGTGGTCATGGTCCTGCAGCAAAACGGGCTCAACTGGAACAAATGGAACCTGCACACCAAACTGACCATCCAGGTGTCCTTCATCCTGCTGTTCGCCGGAACGTTCCTCTGGGGGCTCATGGAGTGGGACAACTCCCGCACCATCGGCCACATGGACCTGGGCGACAAAATCACCCACTCACTGTTTGCCTCCGTCATGACCAGGTCCGGCGGCTTCAACCTTGTGGACCAGAACCACATGGAATCCACCACCATGCTGCTCACTGACGCGCTGATGTTCGCCGGCGGCGGCTCTGCGTCCACTGCCGGCGGCATCAAGGTCACCACGATTGCCGTGATGTTCCTTGCGATCGTTGCCGAGGCCCGCGGCGACGCCGACGTCAAGGTCTACGGCCGCACCATCCCCCAGGGCGCAATGCGGGTGGCCATTTCCGTGATTGTGGCCGGCGCAACGCTGGTTTCCGTCTCCGCGTTCCTGCTCCTGCAGATCAGCGGCGCGTCCCTGGACCGGGTGCTCTTCGAAACCATTTCCGCCTTTGCCACGGTGGGGCTGAGCACGAATCTCAGCGCCGAGCTGCCGCCGTCGGGCGTTTACGTCCTTACTGCCCTGATGTTCGCCGGCCGCGTGGGCACCGTGACCCTTGCCGCGGGCCTTGCCCTGCGCCAGCGCAGCCAGCTGTACCACTACCCGGAAGAGAGGCCCATCATTGGCTAATTCCCCAGGCGCCCCCAACCGCCCCGCCCACAACGCGCCGGTGCTGGTGATCGGGCTGGGCCGCTTCGGCTCTTCCACGGCCGAGCAGTTGGTCAAGCAGGGCCGCGAGGTGCTGGCGATCGAACGCGACCGCACGCTGGTGCAGAAATGGGCACCGCTCCTGACCCACGTGGTGGAGGCGGATGCCACCAACATCGATGCCCTGCGTCAGCTCGGCGCCCAGGAGTTCACTTCGGCGGTGGTGGGCGTTGGAACGTCCATCGAATCCTCCGTGCTGATCACCGTGAACCTGGTGGATCTGGGCATCGAGCACCTGTGGGTCAAGGCCATCACGCCCTCGCACGGCAAGATCCTCACCCGGATCGGCGCCAACCACGTGATTTACCCCGAGGCCGACGCCGGCGTCCGCGCCGCGCATTTGGTGTCCGGGCGGATGCTGGACTTCATCGAGTTCGACGACGACTTCGCCATCGTGAAGATGTACCCGCCGCGCGAAACGGTGGGCTTCACCCTGGATGAGTCAAAGGTCCGGTCCAAGTACGGCGTCACCATTGTGGGCGTCAAGTCCCCGGGCGAGGACTTCACCTATGCGCGCCCCGAAACCAAAGTGTCCGCGCGCGACATGCTGATCGTGTCCGGCCACGTTGACCTGCTGGAACGGTTCGCCGCCCGGCCGTAATCCCCAACCGCAGCCTGGCCTCGCAAGCTCGGCCGGGGAACCCTGCGGTGGTGGGTCCTGGTCAGCCCAGTTGTTTGGTGATCTCCGCTGCGCGCTCTGTTGCCGCGCGGGCGCCGGCGGCGATGATGGCCGGAAGGCCCTGCTCGTTGAACGTTGCGATGGCGGCTTCCGTGGTGCCCTTCGGGCTGGTCACAGCTATGCGCAGGGCTGAGGGATCGGCGCCAGGCTCAGCCAGCATCAGGCCTGCGCCGGCGACTGTCTCGCGGGCCAGGAGCACCGACAGCTTGGGATCCAGGCCCAGCTCCACACCGGCCGCGGCCATGGCCTCGGCGAGGTAGAACGCATAGGCCGGGCCCGAGCCGCTGATGGCCGAGACCGCGTCAACCTGTTCCTCAGGCACCTCCACCACGGTTCCGGCGCCGCGGAAGACGTCCTTGGCCTGCTGGAGCTGCTCGGGGGTGCAGTTGGTTCCAGGCGAGACGGAGATGACTCCGCGGCCCAGCTTGGCGGGCGTGTTGGGCATGCTCCGGATCACCGGCTGACCGGCCGGGAGGGCAGCTTCCAGCTGGGCCAGGGTGACCGCCGCGGCGACGCTGACGACGATGGTCTTTGGGGACAGTGAACTGCTGATTTCCCGGGCGAGCTCCTGGATGCCTACCGGCTTGACGCCCAGAATCACGACGGCGGAGCCCTTGGCGGCCTGCTTGTTGTTGTCCGGCTCCTCCTCCCCCGCGATGGCGGTGATGCCGTGATGCCGTACGGCCAGCTCCTCCGCGCGCTCCGCCCGCCTGACGGTGGCCACGATGTCTGCGGGGTCGGTTCCGGCCTTGATGAGTCCGGAAAGGATGGCTTCGTTCATGGATCCACAGCCCAGGAAGGCGATTCGGTTGCTCATGGGTCCATCATTGCAGTTCGCCTTGGGCTCTCGAAACCGGATCCATCCAGCGGGAACCCGGCAAAACGCATTCACAGGTGGCTCCCATGTTGGCCGCAGCTTATACACAACTTGGCGGCCTAACGTAGTTATTACCTCATTGAGGGTGCGAGTGATGCGGCAAGCATGGGGATGTTTGCCCGAGGCACCGGTGGTTGGCAGCAGGTTTTCCCCCATTTTCCTGCTGGCGATGCCGGTGCTTTCGCGTTTAACAGGCGGACCGCACCACGGGCGCGCCTGAGCCGGCGGACTGAGCCGCGTGGGGTCCGCTGCCCAGACAGCTCAGGCGGGCGCGGCCCCGATGGCCTGCCGCTCCGGTTCGGCCTGCGGGCTACCGCTCAGCGGACCCGCGAAAACCAGCTGGTCGAGCCGGCGCAGGATCAGCCCTTCGCGCAGCGCCCACGGGCAGATCTTGATTTTCTTGAACTGGAACATCTCCAAGGCTGCTTCCGCCACCAAGGCCCCGGCGAGCACTTGATGTGCACGGGCTTCGGAAACTCCCGGCAGATACAGCCGGTCCTCGGACTTCATGGCAGAGATGCGCTGCGCCCAAACACCCAGATCCGTGCCGTCCAGCGCCCGCTTCACGTAGGGGCCGGACGCGCTGGGGGCTGCCCCGGCGATTCTGGCGAGGGACCGGAAGGTCTTGGACGTCCCGGCAACCACGTTCGCCCGCCCCAGGCCGTCGAACTGCCTTACCGCGGGAGCCAGTGTGGCCCGGATATAGCGCCGGAGTTCCTTGACGCTCTTGGCCGACGGCGGGTCCTCGGCAAGCCAGTCCCGGGTCAGCCTGCTGGCGCCCAGCGGGACAGAGGTGGCCACCTCGGGCAGTTCGTCCTGGCCGAACGCCATTTCGAAGGAGCCACCCCCGATGTCCAGGTTCAGGATGGGACCTGCGCCCCAGCCGTACCAGCGGCGCACGGCGAAGAAGGTCATGGATGCTTCTTCGCTGCCGGTCAGTTCCTGGAGGGTGACAGTGGTCTCGTGCTTGACCCGTGCCAGCACAGCCGGACCATTGGTGGCCTCGCGGATGGCCGAGGTGCAGAAGGCCAGCAAGTCGTCGGCCTTGTGCTTGGCGGCGAACTCCCAGGCTTCCAGGACAAATTCGATCAGCTCATGCTGCCCCTCGTCGGTGATGTTGCCATCGGCGTCGAGGTACTGGACCAGGGAGAGCGGCCGCTTGTGGGACGCGAAGGGTACCGGGCGCGCGCCAGGGTGGGCATCCACCAGGAGGAGGTGGACAGTATTGGACCCGATATCGAGGACGCCTAGCCGCATCCTGCCATTATTCCCCGCTGCGGCCTGTCAAACCCAAACCAGCCCGCAGATATCAGTTGGCGGAGGGGTCTCCGGGGGCGCCGTCGGGCGTTTCGTCGGCACGCTTGAAGTCGCGCTTGATGTTGGCAACGCCCTCGGGGTTGATCTCGAAGCCAAACGCGGCCCCGGGGTTGATCACCATACCCAGCTCGTCGCCGATGTTGGCGATGATGGCCGCGCCCTGGGTGCCCAGGACGTTCGGAGCCGCCTCCAGGTACTGCTCGTCCACCCGGCTGGGATGGGAGAACACGGCAAGGACAGGATCACCGTCGGCGTTCGCCAGCACGAGGGGCTCCACCTGGGAGTCCTCCCCCTCGATGCCGTCGGTGCTGATGACGTAGACCTCGCTATTGAGGAAGGACAGGATGACGTCCACCGGGCTGGCATCGGGCTGGCCGCCCTGGGCCAGCTTCTCTTCGAGGTCGTTCAGCGGCGTGGTATCGGCTGTGGCGGGCTGTTCAGTCATACCTCTACTCGACCACGTTGTGCCCGGCACCGCAATTCCGGGGACTGCCATCCCGGGCCTGAGTTACTTCTTGGCTGCAGCCTTTTTCTTCGCCGGCGCCTTGCGGGCCGTCGTGGTGCGCTTGACCGGGCCCTTGGCGCGCTTCTCGGCGAGGAGTTCAACGGCCTGATCCCGGGTCAGTTCCTCCAGCGAGGTGGCGCGTGGCACGGTGATGTTGGTGATGCCATCAGTGATGTAAGGACCGAAGCGGCCTTCCTTCACCACAATGTTCTTCTCGGATACCGGGTCAGGACCGAACTCGGCCAGCGGCGGCACTGCGGCGCGGGCACCACGCTGCTTGGGCTGGGAGTAGATCTCCAGTGCCTGTTCCAGCGTAATGGTGAAGATTTCCTCTTCCGAGCCGATCGAGCGGGAGTCCGTGCCCTTCTTCAGGTACGGGCCGAACCGGCCGTTCTGTACCGTGATGAGGTTGCCTTCGGCGTCCTCGCCCAAAGCCCGCGGAAGGCTCATGAGCTGCAACGCCTCATCCAGGGTGACCGAGTCTACGGTCATGGACGCGAACAGCGATCCGGTGCGCGGCTTGGCCTTGACGGGCTTCTTCGGCGGCTTGGGCTTGCCGTTCTTGTAATACTCAACCGGCTGGTTGGCGATCTGCTCCTCGGTCATCTCCGGGATGACTTCGGTGACATAGGCGCCGTAGCGGCCGTTCTTTGCGACGACGGTGTGGCCGGTGTGCGGATCGGCGCCCAGGACGCGTTCTTCGGGTGCAGCCGTTTCCATCAGCTCGATGGCCTTCGCCGCCGTCAGCTCATCCGGAGCCAGGTCCTCGGGCACGTTGGCACGCGAGTTTTCAACGATTTCGCCCGTTTTCGGATCCACCACAGCGGCGGAGCTTTCCAGGTACGGGCCAAACTTGCCCACCCGCAGCGTGATCTCATCCGTGATGGGAATGGAGTTGATTTCCCGGGCATCGATATCGCCCAGGTTGTTGACGATGCTCAGCAGCCCGGGATCGGCGTCTTCACCGAAGTAGAAGTGCTTGAGCCAGGCAGAGCCCACGGCCTGGCCGTTGGCGATCTTGTCCAGGTCACCTTCCATGTCCGCGGTGAACTCATAGTCAACGTAGTCGTGGAAGTGCTGCTCGAGCAGGCGGATCACGGAGAACGCGATCCAGCTCGGCACCAGCGCGGAACCCTGTTTCCGGACGTAACCGCGGTCCTGGATGGTGGAGATGGTGGAGGCGTACGTGGAGGGGCGGCCGATGCCCTTCTTCTCCAGCTCGGCGGTGAGCGAAGCTTCCGTGAAGCGCGGCGGCGGAGACGTCTCGTGGCCCACGGCAACAATGTCCGACGCCGTCAGGGCATCATTCTTGGCAACGTTCGGCAGCCGGCGGGCTTCTTCGGAGTCGTCGTCGCCGCGGCTCTCGTCCTTGCCTTCTTCGTAGGCGGCAAGGAAGCCGGGGAACGTGATGACGGTACCGGAAGCCGAGAATTCAGCGTCGCGGCCGTCCGTGGCCACGGCACCCAGGCGGATGGTGGCGGTGGAGCCCTTGGCGTCGCCCATCTGGGAGGCGACGGTTCGCTTCCAGATCAGCTCGTACAGGCGGAACTCATCGCCGGAGAGCTGCTTGGCAACCTGGGCGGGGGTGCGGAACGAGTCACCGGCGGGGCGGATGGCCTCGTGGGCTTCCTGCGCGTTCGCGGCCTTGCTGGAGTACACGCGGGGGGACGCGGGGATGTACTCGGGGCCGTACAGCTCGGAGGCCTGGCGGCGGGCTGCCTTGACGGCCTCGTCGCTCAGCGCCGAGGAGTCGGTACGCATATAGGTGATGTAGCCGTTTTCGTACAGCCGCTGGGCCACCTGCATGGTGCTCTTCGAGGAGAAGCGGAGCTTGCGCCCGGCCTCCTGCTGGAGCGTGGAGGTGGTGAACGGCGCGGCGGGACGGCGGGTGTAGGGCTTGGTGTCCACGGACCGGACGCGGAAGTCCGCATCCTGGAGGCCAGCGGCCAGCGAGGTGGCGAGTTCCTCGTTCAGGTGGACGGCGTTGCGGGCGGTGAGTACGCCGTCGTCGTTGAAGTCACGGCCGCTGGCAACCTTGGAGCCGTCAACAGAAGCGAGCTTCGCCTTGAAGGATCCGGACCCGGCGCCGAACTGGCCCGTCAGGTCCCAGTAGGAGGCAGCCTTGAAGGCCATGCGTTCGCGTTCGCGGTCCACCACCATGCGGGTGACCACGGACTGGACTCGGCCGGCGGACAGGCCGCGGGCAACCTTGCGCCACAGGACCGGGGAGATTTCGTAGCCGTAGAGGCGGTCCAGTACGCGGCGGGTTTCCTGGGCATCGACCAAAGCCGAATCAACATCGCGCAGGTTGCCCATGGCGCGCTGGATGGCTTCCTTGGTGATTTCGCCGAACGTCATCCGGTAGACCGGGACCTTGGGCTTGAGTACTTCCAGCAGGTGCCACGCGATGGCCTCGCCCTCGCGGTCCCCATCGGTTGCGAGATAAAGTTCGTCGGCGTCCTTGAGCGCGGCCTTGAGCTCAGTCACCTTTTTCTTTTTATCGGCGGAGACCACGTAGTACGGCTTGAAGTCGTTATCGATGTCGACGGCGAACTTGCCCACCGAGGTTTTCTTCAGTTCTGCGGGGAGCTCGGACGGCTGCGGCAGATCCCGGATGTGACCAATGGAGGCCTCGACGATGAAGCCCTCGCCGAGGTACTTGGCGATGGTCTTGCTCTTGGCCGGAGACTCCACAATCACGAGTTTCTTGCCTGTTTTGGCCTTGCTTGGCACGGTGCTCCTACAGAAAAAGGTTGCTGGGGCAGATGAGCCCATATTGGCCTAGTTCACCATATTTTGGTCAATAGTGCGTATTCATGTGGAAAACGTCCGGGTCATTTGGACCGTCCCAACGCCGCGATTACGGCCTTTCCGCGGCCCCAATCCGGCTACTCCGAAAACTCCGCCGGCAGCAGGAAACCATCGCGGACCAGGTTGGCAACTTCGGTGAGCAACCCGCTCCGGAACGCCTCGGCGTCGAACCCTTCCTCCCCTGCCAGGCTCCCGCCCAGCAGCGCTTCCAGGGCTCCGATGATCTGCCCCACTGACAGATCGCCGTCGCACGCGGAGACAAAACCGGCCAGCTCCGTGCTGAGCAGATTCGTGCGGCGCAGCCCGGCGCCCTGGCGCAGCAGAATCACACCCGGGTGCTCGGCGCCGGGGCGCTGATGGCGCTCCTCCGTGACGTCGTCAGCCACGAGCAGGTGCGCGTCCGCCAGGCTGTTGGCGGCCAGCCAATCGGAACGTTCGACGGCGGCGCCCAGGTGAGGCCCGATGGGCTGCTCGATGGGGTACGTGATTTCCTCGTAGCGGCTGATGAGTTCCGTGTTGGGACCGGAACCCGGCGGCCGGCGCAGCCAGACCATCCCGAAACCGATTCCGGCCACGTTCCGGGACGCGAAATCGGCCAGATACGCAGCGTAGGCATCCTTGTAATGCTGGCGGTCGCGGGATTCGGAGGCGTCCTGCAGCCACGTTTCGGCATACTGCTCCGGCCCCACCTGCTCGCGCTGGATGAACCAGGCGTCCGTGTCCGCACTGGCCCAGCTGTGCGGCCGTTCAGGCCAGGCCGCGCCCGCCGGGACCTCCCAGTTGCCCAATAACTGGGCTGTTCCGCCCGGGGCCAGGACCGACGGAAGGTCCCGGACCAGCGAGGACACAATCTCATCGCCGGGCAGGCCGCCGTCCCGGTACGTGAACTGCCCGGATGCTTCCTCGCCGAGGGTCCGCGGCGTGATCACGAACGGCGGGTTGGAGACCACCAGCTCAAACTCCTCGCCGGCCACGGGGTCCAGCAGCGACCCCAGCCGCAGGCTCACCCGGTCCTCCAGGCGCGCAGGGTCAAGATGCAGGGCCTCAGCATTGAGCAGCAGGTTGAAGCGGGTGAAGGCCAGCGCCCGCGCGGAGATGTCCGTGGCGGTGACGTGCTCGGCGTGGTGCAGCAGGTGGAAGGACTGGATGCCGCAGCCCGTCCCCAGGTCAAGCGCCTTGCTCACGTGCCGGCGGACCGTGGTCTGAACCAGGGTGGTGGACGCCTGCCCGATGCCCAGCACGTGATCGTGCCGCAGGACGCCGGCCTGCTGGTGGGCGGCGAGATCGCTCGCCACCCAGAGTTCGGCGCCCCCGCTGCCGTCCTCGTTGGCGTCCCAGCCATAGGGCCGAAGATCCGCCCTGGCCTGGAACAGGTCCTGCCCCGAAGAGTCCGGCCCCGAGGGGTCACCAAGCGCAGGGCCGGGCACGGGCTCCACCAGCCCCAGCGCCACCAGACCGTCGGCACCGATCGCCGGCAGGGCGGCGTCGAGCGTGGCCCGCGCCTGCGGTTCAGCCAGGAGCCAGAGACGGACGACGGCGGCGAGCGCCGCGGCGGCAGGGTCACCGCCCGCAGGGTCACCACCGGCAGGGTCACCGCCTGCACGTGCCCCGTCGAGAGCCCTTTCGGTGGCCAGCAGCGCCGGGATGAGCTGGTCCCGGTTCAACGCAAGGTAGGCCGATTCCCCAAGGAGCCCCGCCACGCCGTCGAGCGTGTATTCCACCCGCCGCAGGTCCGCGGCGAGCGCTGCAAGCAGGTCCGGGAGATCACTCCGGGGAGCATCAGGGGTGTTGCCGGCCAGGAAAAGCGTGGAGTCAGTCACCGGTCAAGTCTATTGGCGGCTGCCCCACGCCCCAGGCTGCTACAGGTTCCGCTCCGCGTAGGCCTTCAGCGCATCCCGGACGAAGGCCGCCCCTTCGGCGCCGCCGTAATTCCTGGCGAAGCGGGGATCAGCCACATACATTTCGCCGAGCCCGGCGACGTACTCCTTCACATGGGACTCGCCCCCTGAAGCTCCGGCTGCGCCGGCAGAGTCCACCGCGTCCGCTGCGTCCGCCGTCGGGGTCCCCGGGATGCCCGTGAGCCACTCGACGTGCCGCTTCGCGATGGCCTGCGCCTCGGCACTGTCCGGGGCAATTCCCCCCGTAGCGGCGGCGATCCAGTCCGCGCCCAGCTTCTGCGAGCGCTGCTTCCACGCGGCCTTCTCATCCGCGCTCATCCCCCGCCACCACGAGTCGCCGCGTGCGTAGGCGTCCTTGCCCCAGCGCTCCTCCACTTCGTCCTTGTACTGCGTGTGGTCGAAACCGTTGAACATGTCCTCTGCCATGATTTCGCCACCTCCTTTCACTGCTTCGATGGTTTGCGTGACCGACGCGATCTGGCGCGCCAGCCTGTCCTGTTCCTGCGTGAGCCATTCCAGGTGGACGGCGAGGGCCTTGGCGGCGTCCGTTTGGTCGTCGAGCACCTGGCTGATCACCGGCAGGCCCAGCCCCAGGCCGCGCAGCAGGAGGATGCGTTGGAGCTGCACCAGCGCCGCCTGGTTGTAGTAGCGGTAGCCGTTGTGGCCGGTACGGCTGGGCTTGAGCAGGCCGATCCCGTCATAGTGCCGCAGCGTCCTGCTGGTGGTGCCGGCGATCCGGGCGATCTCCTGGATGGACCAGTCCATGCGCTCCTCCTTTCCTGGGTCTGTTGCGCGGGGCCTGTTCCGCGGGGTCAGTTCCGCGGAGCCTGTTCCGCGGGGTCAGTTCCGCCCGGGCCGATACCTCCACGATAGATCTTGACGTAGCGTCAACGTCAAGCGCTTCAGCCTGAGCCCGGCTCCAAGCTTTCCCACGCACCCTGCCGCCCCGGCGTACTATGGACCCATGCAAATCCAGCAGCGATTTATCAGCCCTCGGCCGCTTTCCGGCCGCACGGGCTTCCCATCGCGCGCCTGACTGGAGCTGCCGGGGTCCGTCCGGCTCAGCGGTTGAGGGTGATTTCCCCCTCCCGAACCTGATGCACCTAAGGACCCCTGACATGAAGACTTACCTTTCGCTGACCCAACTCAACACCGCCCTTTCCCTGCGGGACCTGTCCGATCCCGACGCCGGCCCGCACGCCATGGAGCTGCTCCTTGCCGATGTGGTGGCCGGCCTGGAACGCCTGTGGGGCGTGCAGTCGCTGACCCACCGGCTCAACCCGCTGGTGGCCACCGCAGACAATTACGACCGGCTGGGATACTCGCCTGACGACGTCACCAGGGATTCGCGCTATTCACGCCATGTGAGCCCCACCGTGATGCTCCGCAGCCACACCTCCGCCGGCATTCCCGCCTTGCTGGATTCGCTCCGCGGCGAGCTGGGCCACTACGACCGGCTGCACGTGCTGCCGGGCCTGGTGTACCGCCGCGATGCGATCGACCGCACCCATGTGGGCGCCCCGCACCAGGTGGATCTCTGGCGGCTGAAGGCACGGGGGCTGCTGGGGCCTTCAGACCTGGACGCGATGATGGCTGCCGTAGTGGAGGCGGTTTTGCCCCCGGCCGAGCACCCGGACGTACAGTGGCGCTCAACCCCGGCCCGGCACAGCTACACGGCCGCGGGACGGCAGCTGGACGTCCTGGTAACGCAACCGGACGGCCGGCGCGAATGGCTGGAGCTGGCCGAGTGCGGGCTCGTGGCCGCCGGCGTCCTGCGCGGCTCGGGCCTTGATCCCAGGCGGTGGGCGGGCCTGGCCCTCGGGATGGGGCTGGACCGGGCGCTGATGCTGAGGAAGGGGATCTCGGACATCCGCCTGCTCCGCTCGGGGCATCCGGACGTCCAGTCGCAGATGCTGGACCTGTCGCCGTACCGTCCCGTCTCCGCCATGCCGGAGATCCGGCGCGACCTCTCCCTGGTGCTGGACGCGGAGGCCGATGCCGACGTCGAACTCCTCGGAGACCTGGCCCGCACTGCCTTGGGGGCAGACGCGGACGTCCTGGCGGCTCTGGAGGTGAAAGCAGTGACGCCGACGGCGGAGCTGCCGCCGGCCGCCGTCGAGCGCCTCCGGATGCGGGCCGGGCAGGTGAACGTGCTGCTGCGGCTGGTGCTTCAGCCGCTGGACCGGACGCTGACGGACCAGGAGGCCAACGCGCTGCGGGACAGGGTGTATCTCGCGCTGCACCGGGGCGAGGTGCCGGAGCTGATTGCCGGGTGAGGGCCGGGCGGGAAGTCGCGGGTAGGTTGGAGGCATGGCTTTCCGTTCTCCTTTCCGGCCACGTGCCCTCTCCGTGGCGGCGGCCGCCGCTGCCCTGCTGGCCGTCTCCGGTTGCAGCGCCCAGGTCTCCGTGGAGAACGCGGAGGTGCCGTCCTGGAAAGCCACCGCGCTGCCGCCGGCCAGCGGCACGGTGGCCGAGGACGCCGGAAAGCTCCTCAACGCCCAGCCCGTGGACCGGACGGCGGAGGTACCGGCGGGCAGCTACACGCTAACCCTCGTCTGCGAAGGCGGCGGCAAGGCCTTCCTCGCGGTCCGGTCTTCAGGCAAGGAACTGGCCGACCTCGGCGCTGCCTGCTACGGAACCCGCGAATCCAAGAAGATCACCCTGACCGAAAGCGGCCCCCTGGAGTTCAGCGCCTCCAGCCTGGACGCACCCCTCATCTACGCCTACCGCTTGGTGGCGGCAGGCTGATCCCCGTACTCCCCTCCTTTCAGCACGGGGCCGGCAGCTCTGTTTTGGCGCCCGAAACGGGCCTACAGTCGGAGTATGCCCGCCATGCCGGGGGCGCCTCCGCGCCATCATGCGAAAGCCCGTCCGGGGTTCCTCCCGCCCCGGAAGCTTCACCCGCGCACGCGGGTTCGGTCCGCCGTCGTACGCTGGACAACGGGAGCCCTGTTGGCCGCCGCGGCGCTCACTGGATGTGAATACACGTACGACGACGGCTGGCGGCCCGCCCAGGACATCACGCCGGCCCCTGTTGTCACCCGGGCCGCACCGTCTTCCGAATATTGGCGGCGGGATCCGGTAGGTGAGGCTGGGCTGAACGCCTGGTTGGAGAGGTCCCAGATGGGGGCCAGCCCGGAGGCCGCGCACCGGGGCTATGGGCTGCTGCAGGCGCAGGAAGTCCACAACGGGACCACCGCTTCGCTGCCGGCCGGGACCTATGCCATGGCCTTGCTCTGCCGGAGTCAGCGGCGCGTGAGCTTCACGGTCCGCACCGACGCCATCACCGTGGTGGATCTCAGCCTGCGCTGCGGGGCAGTGCGGGAAGAGGTGGTGTACCTCTCGGCGGAGTCGGCGCTGACTTTCCGGGTGGAAGCACGCTCAGCGGCAAACTTCGCGTACCGGATCAGCCGGCTCTGAGGCCCCCGGGATACCCATGCCGCTCAGGCTGGCTTAGTCTCCCAGGCCGCTCACGCCAGCCCAGCCTCTCGGCCGGTTAGGCCGCGCAGCCTTCGGGGCAGCGCAGTGTCTCGGGGCTGGACGCGCAGTCGGCGCAATAAAGCGTCAGGGTCCGGCAGCTGAGGTTGGAGCAGTTCTCGAACTTGCTGGTGGGCGCGGAGCAGCGGACACACTGGCCGATGGTTTTGGCGTCCTCGCTGAATTCCAGGTGCATGCGCTTGTCGAAGACGTAGAGGGAGCCCTCCCACAGGCCCTGGTCCTTGAAGGTCTCGCCGTAGCGGACGATCCCGCCGTCCAGCTGGTACACCTGCTTGAAGCCGCGGTTGACCATCAGGCTGGAGAGCACCTCGCAGCGGATCCCGCCGGTGCAGTAGGTGACTACAGGCTTGTCTTTGAGGGCGTCGTACTTGCCGGAGTCGAGTTCCTTGATGAAATCGTGCGTGGTGGCGACATCCGGGACGATCGCGTCCTTGAACTTGCCGATCTGGGCTTCGAAGGCGTTACGGCCGTCGAAGAACACCACGTCTTCGCCGGCCTGTTTCCGGGCATCCACGAGTTCGTGCAGTTCCTCGGGCTTGAGGTGGGTGCCGCCGCCCACCACGCCGTTCCCGTCGACTTTCAGTTCGCCGGGGGCGCCGAAGGAGACGATCTCGTCCCGGACCTTCACGCTCAGCCGCGGGAAGTCCTCTGCGCCGCCGTCGGACCACTTCGCGTCGATGCCGTGGAAGCCCTTATATTCACGGGTGGTTTTGACGTACTGCTTGACCGCACTGAGCTCTCCGCCAACCGTGGCGTTGATGCCGTCCTTGGAGATCAGGATGCGCCCGGTCAGCCCCAGTTTTTCGCAGAGGGCGCGCTGCCAGAGCCGCACCGCATCCGGGTCAGCGATGGGGGTAAAGCCGTAAAAAAGCACAATTCGGTTCAAAGCCACGTATTTAAGGGTACTGGCTTTGCCGTTCATGTTCCGCGGGCATCCGGCCAGTCTTGCCGGGTCACGATTGCATAAGCAAGTCAGATCGGCCCACAGAACCCCTGTTGCTTGTGACGGGGCTGGAATACCCTCATCACATGAGTCCGGACGCCTTGGTTGGAAACATCACGAACCTTCTTGAAGTCTGGGTAGCGGGTTGGGCAGGTTGCCGCGGCTACCAAACCTCAGTTGAAGGCCGCTTCCCCGCAGTCCTGCGGGCCGACACCACCGGGGAATGGGAATACTTCGCCCACGACCCCTCCGACGCCGAGTTCGCAGCCCTGGCCGCGAAGACCGCTGAAGCCCCCACCCGGGTGCTGACCATCCTCACCAACGACGTCCTGCGGTACACCCAGCTGGCCGAAAAACACACGCTGAATATCACCTCCGCGTCGCAGGCCATGATGATCGTCGACATGGAAACCCAGGACACTGAAGATCCTTGGCTTTCGGACGACGACCTCCAACTGGTGACCTCGGAACTGGATGGCGTCCACCATGCTGTGGTCCGCTCCGGCGATACCGTGGCCGCCAGCGGGAGGGTGTTTGTGGTGGACGGCACGGCGGTGTTCGACAAGATCGTTACCGAACCCGCCTTCCAACGCCGGGGCCTGGGCAGCTTCATCATGAAAGCGCTGGCAGCCCAGGCAATCGGACCGGATGTGGAGAACGGCCTGCTGCTGGCCTCCATTGACGGTCAGAAACTGTATTCGCACCTCGGCTGGTCAACCGTCTGCCGGGTCCTGATGCTGTCACTCTCGGACGAGGGCACTGACCTCTCCGTGGGCTGAATCCCTGACCGAGGTTCCTAAAGTGCGGGCTGGCTGACCCTCGATTTTTCGGCGGGTGAAAGAATGTTGGGGTGAACCCCCATGACTCCCTGATTCCGTTGCTGGGCCGCGGCCCGGACCCGGAGCAGCTGCGTCATGTCCGGACCATCCCCGCCCGTAAAGCGGTCCACGAGCCGTGGCCGGACTGGGCCCACCCGGATGTCGTGTCCGCTTATGGCACCTTGGGCATCCACGAGCCTTACCGGCACCAGATCCAGGCCGCCAACCTTGCCCACGGCGGCGAGCACGTGGTGATTGCCACGGGCACCGCCTCGGGTAAATCACTCGCCTACCAGCTGCCGGCACTGGACGCCATCCACCGCTCCGAGCTCCGCGTGCTGGCGGAACCGGGGAAGATCCACGATGACGGCGCCGTCACCCTTTACCTTTCGCCGACGAAGGCCCTCGCCGCGGACCAGCTTGCAGCAATCCGGGCCCTGAAGCTGCCCACCGTGCGTGCCGAGACGTACGACGGCGACACCGACCCCGCATCGCGCCGCTGGATCCGGGACCACGCCAACTTCATCCTCGCGAACCCGGACATGCTCCACTTCGGCATCCTGCCCAACCATGCCTGGTGGGCCGGCTTCTTCCGGCGGCTGCGGTACGTGATCGTGGATGAAGCCCACAGCTACCGGGGAGTCTTCGGCTCCCATGTTGCCAATCTGATGCGCAGGCTGCGCCGGATCTGCGCCTACTACGGTGCCGGAACCTCCCACCCTGAACCGGTGTTCATCGCGGCGTCTGCCACTGCTTCGGAACCCGCCACCTCCTTCGGGCGGCTGATCGGCGCACCTGTCCGGGCGGTCGCGGAGGACTCCTCACCGCACGGCTCCACTACCGTGGCCTTCTGGGAGCCGGCGCTCATGGACCTTAAAGGCGAGAATGGGGCCCCACAACGCCGCACCGCAGTGGCAGAAACGGCCGATCTGCTGGCCAACCTGGTCTCGTCCCGGATCCGGACCATCGCCTTTATCAAATCCAGACGCGGTGCCGAAACGATCTCGTCCATCAGCAAGCGCCTGCTGGACGAAGTGGACCCCAGCCTGCCGCAACGTGTTGCCGCCTACCGGTCCGGCTACCTGCCCGAGGAGCGCAGGGCGCTGGAGAAGGCCCTGAGGTCCGGCGAGCTTCTGGGCGTTTCCAGTACGTCCGCGCTGGAGCTGGGGATCGACATTTCCGGGCTGGATGCCGTCCTGGTGGCCGGCTGGCCGGGAACCCGGGCTTCGCTGTTCCAGCAGATCGGTCGGGCCGGGCGGGCAGGCCAGGATGCCATCGCCGCCTTTGTGGCCAGCGATGATCCGCTGGACACCTACCTGGTGAACCACCCGGAGGCGATTTTCGACGTCTCGGTTGAGGCAACGGTGTTCGATCCTTCCAATCCGTATGTGCTGGGGCCGCATCTTTGTGCCGCCGCGGCGGAGCTGCCGCTTGGCGTGGGAGAACTCGGCCTTTTTGGTGGTACGGCCGAGAAGCTACTGGGGCAGCTGGTGACCCAGGGCTATCTGCGCCGCCGGCCGGCCGGTTGGTTCTGGACCCATTCCCAGAGCGCTGCCGCCATGGTGAACCTCAGGGCCGACGGCGGAGGGCCGGTAAGCATCGTGGACGCCGATACCGGCTCCCTGCTGGGGACCATGGACTCACCGCAGACGCACTACCAGGCCCACACCGGGGCGGTCTACGTCCATCAGGGCGACAGCTATGTGGTGGAGGACCTGAACGAGGACGAACACTGTGTGGTGGTCCGCCGGGCCAACCCCGACTACTACACCACCGCCCGGGATGTAACGCAGATCGAGGTCCTCGAAACGCAGCGGACGGCGCACTGGGGCGACGTGGCCGTGCATTTCGGTGATGTGAAAGTGACAACGCAGGTGGTTTCCTTTCAGCGGAAGGCCATGGTCTCGAACGAGGTCCTGGGCGAGGAGCCTTTGGAGCTGGGCGCCCGGGACCTGTTCACCAAGGCTGTCTGGTTTGTGGTGGAGAACAGGTCCCTGACCGGCGCCGGACTCATCGAGGCGGAGTTCCCGGGTGCCCTTCATGCCGCCGAACACGCAGCGATCGGCCTCCTGCCGCTGGTGGCCTCAAGCGACCGCTGGGACATCGGCGGAGTGTCCACGGCCATCCACGCCGACACAGGAGTGCCCACCATCTTTGTGTACGACGGACACCCTGGCGGGGCCGGATTCGCCGAGCGCGGGTTCGACAAAGCGAAGGTATGGCTGACGGCAACCCGGGACGCCATCAAAGCCTGCGAGTGTGAATCGGGCTGCCCGTCCTGCGTCCAGTCCCCCAAATGCGGAAACAAGAACAACCCGCTGGACAAGGCCGCGGCAATCACACTCATCGACGTCCTGCTCAAGGATGCCAGCGAAGAACCTCCCCAGCAGGCGGAGCTTTCCCCCCTTAGACCCCAGCACGACCGGGCGCTCAGTCCGGCTGCGGTTCAGGGCGGCGGTCCGGCCCGGGCCTGACCACTGGCGGGACCGAGCATGGTCCGTGCAATCAGCTCCGTCCGGACCTCGACAGTCTGGCCGGCTCCCTCGCTGCAACTGACGAGAGTGGCAGCGTGGCGGGCGGCCACAGCGGCCGCGACGGCACAGGGCTCCCCCGAGGTGAGGCCACGCAGGGCATCGGCAGCGGCAAGGGCGGCGAGGTCCGCTGCTGCCGCTGCCCTGCTGGCCATGACGGCGGACTGTGCCAGAAGCAGCATCAGGACCATGGCCATGATGACAACCATCGCCAGTCCGGCTGCAAGGACGGTTCCGGAGCCGCGCTCCGGGTGGTCCGGGCTATCCTGGCGATCCGGGTGGTCCGGGTGCTGGCCTTCCGGGTGGTCCCGCTGGTCCGGATGGTCCCGGTGCTTGCCTTTCATGTCCCCGCCCCGGCCACGGTCTGGGTGAAAGTCGACCGCGCAGTGCGTGAGTGTTCCGGCTGTGCTGAGAGCGCCAGGAATGACCCCTGTTTGAGCTTCGGAGCCCACGAGGCGGCCGGTGTTTCGTTGCGGGTGGTGGCCCTGGCCGTCAGCGTCCAGGGAACGGTTGCCCCGAGCGGGCCACCCACCCTGTCGGCCACAGTGACGCTCAGCCACTCGCCGTCCGCTGCAACGGACGCCGTGGCCGACGGCCCGGCCAAGGTCCTGACGATCCCCTCGACTGCCGCCGGGTCTTCTCCGCGGGCGAGTGCCCTCGCACCTGCCCGCGCTGCCTCCTCCAGCCGGAGCTGGGTGACACCGCCGGCGGCTCCGGCAAGCAGCAGTGCCAAAAGGAGCAGGACCGCCGGCAGGGCCACCGCGAACTCAGCCGTCACGGCGCCACGGGCACTCCCCGGCCCGCCGCCGCCGTGCCCGGGCCAGCTGGCCCGGCTGGCCCGGCTGGACCTGGTGACCTCAGCCAAGCCCACCTCAGCCTGCTGGCCAGCGTCCGGGGGTGGCGCTGCCGGCGCCCGGCTCACGGCAGGGCCAGCGCCGTGCGGATCAGCGTCAGCAGGAACCCGCGCACTTCGTCGCTGCGGAGAATGAAGACCAGCAGGCCTGCGAAGCCCACAGCAGCCAGGGTTGCGATGGCGTACTCTGCCGTGGCCATGCCCGCTTCTGACCCCAGGAGCCAAGTGCTGCGCTTCCCGGCCCTGTCCGCCCGGGTCTGGAACTCCACCACGTTGCTGTCCTCCCCCGCGGGGGCCCGTGCATGGTCAGCTGGTCCGGTGACGGTTGATCCGGTGCTCATTGAATCTGCCGTTGGGCCGCCCGCGCTCGACAATCCTGAGGTCAGCCCCCCGTTGGCCAGGGGTGATTCGGTGTGGCATTCAACGCAATATCGGTTGACGATGGTCATGGTGTTCCCCTTCTGTGATCCGGCTGAGTTGCCGGCTGATCCGACTCTTCCCGGCTGCGCCACCACCGGTAAGGGCAGGCGTTTGGTAAGTGGAAAACTGCGGGAAGAAACCGGATGTGGAGGAAAGGACGGAGGCAACGTCCGGCCAGGCACCGCCGCTGATTCGGGCACGGGAACTACGCTTTGGCCATGGGCGAGGAAAACAAGAAGGACCGCGGGGACGAACGCACGCTCCTGGAAAGGCTGCAGGTCATCGGCCAGCAGGGGGAGGTGCTGGCCTTCATGCGGAACATGCGGCTCGAACAGCAAAGCAGGGGCCCGGTCGAAAAAATTGCACTGGTGATGGGCCAGTACGAGCGTGAGCGGGAACAGATCCTTCAATGGTTGGGCAAGACCGAGGATCCCCAATGGTGGGCCGGCGCCAGCGAAAAAGATGTCTTTGAGGTCTTCGGTGTCTCTTCAACGTGGAAGGACGATTCTGAGGCGGCCGCCGAGGCAGACAGGCGTATCCGTCAAGCCATTCAGCACAAGTACGGGGTCGATGCGCCGTCGCTCGATACGATGCCTCCCTGGGACGAAGACAGGCGCACGGGAAATTGACGTCACTGGTGACGGCCCGCAGCACAGATACTACCCAGAGGGCACCAGAGCCAGGAGGACCGGGACCACCCCCAGGCAGATGAACGCCGGCAGCGAGCACAATCCCAGCGGAATGACGAGCTTCACCCCCAGCGAGGCCGCCCGCTTTTCAGCAGCACGGAACCTTTCCCGGCGGAGCCTGGCGGCCTGTGCATAAAGGATGGCCGACGACGGCGCACCGGTCAGCGCGGCAAACCCCAGCGCATCCCGCAGCTCCAGGATCTCGGGAAACCGCACCTCGGAACTGCGCCAGGCCGTCTCCCAGTCAGCTCCAATGGCGAGCGCGGACACCACTGGCCGCAGCGCACTGCTGTAGTCCGGTGACGCCGAGGCGGCCACCAGTTCGAGCGAACGGCCGATCCCTGAACCTGCATCCAGCATCGCGGCTACGAGTTCCAGCATCATGGCCGGATCGTGCAAACCCTGATGCCTTCCATCGTGGTTGACCTCGCCGCCGGTGCCGCTGCGGTTTCCGCCGCAAGGACTCCCATCCCGGCCGACCTCCCGGTCTGGGTGGCTGTCCAGTCCCAGCAGCCGCAGCCGCACGCGCACAGGTCCGGAAAAAGCCAGCCAGGCAGCTGCGGCCAGAACAACGATGAGAGCCAGCCCGGGCAGAATCGCCGCCGTCACGCTGGCCCCGCCCCCGCGGCGCCGGCGGCTCCACGAACCAGACGGGCGGACCAGATTCGTCCGGCGATGGTCAGTCCCACTCCCGCTGCTAAGGCCGCCATGCCCAGCGGCGTACCGACCAGGATGGCCAGGGGATCGACGCCCAGGGCCATTCCCAGCCCCAGTCCCATCAGCGGAAGCCAAGTCAGGAGGGTGACTGTCGCTTTGGGTCCTGCAAGGGCTGTTTGCCGTGCGGCTTCGGCATCGTCCTCGACTTCGAGTTGGGCAGCAAACCGTGTCAGGACATCGGCCAAAGGACAGCCGCTGGCTTCGGCTATGTCGAAGCACGCAGCCAACTCACACCAGATCCGGGATTCCCTGCCATCATTGCGCGGGAAGGCCTGCTGGACAGAATTCCTGATCGCTGCGGACACCGGCGATCCCCGGTGGGCGGCTGCCTTGACGGCACCAAGCATCACCAAGGAACCCCCGCTCAGGCTCGCACCGGAACGTCCCACTGCCTGTGGGCCGGAGACTCTGGCTGGCTGGCCCCCGCGGTCCGGGGCCGAAGCGGCGGCAAAGGGGCCGCCGGAACCGGTTTCAATCCGGCCCGCGTGGACGAGCCATAATTCATCCCACAGCCGTGCGGGGGTGCGCCCACCCTTCAACAGCGCGGCAAGCTGCTGGACCAACAGTGTCAGGGAGAGGCCGGCCTGCTGCCGCCCTGACCTGCGCGCTGAACCGGCGACTCCTCCGAAGATACCTCCGACGCTGAAGCCGCTGAACCCGCCCAAGCTGCCGCCACCCAAATTGCTGACATTCCCCGAACCGGCCGGGACCAGCCCTAACCGACCCCCGCCAGGGCGGACCGGTGCGGTGATTCCCACGGCCCGGCGGAAACGGCCCGTTGCCCCTCCCGGCGGGCGGAAGAGCAGGACGGCAGCGGACACGAGAAGCGCGGCCAGCAGGACGCTCATGCAACAGCGTCCACGGCAGTGTTAACACCGGGTGACATTCCGAGCCGCCCGCACAGCGCTTCCCAACCAGGCCCCGGCGTGAGCCGTCCCCGTCCGCTTTCGAGGGCCGGAACCACGGAAAGCCCACCGGGACCGTCCTGCAGCAGACCGACGCAGCCGACGTGCCGGCCGCTGGGGGACCTTTGCACATGGACGATGAGATCGAGGGCGCTGGCTGCCTGCAACCGGACGGCGTCCGGCCCCAAACCGGCCAAGGCGCCCAGGGCGGTAAGCCGCGCCGGTACCGAGGTTGCTGCGTTCGCGTGGATGGTCCCGCCGCCACCGGTGTGGCCGGTGTTCATGGCTGTCAGCAGTTCCCGGACCTCCGCGCCGCGGCATTCACCCACCACCAGCCGGTCCGGCCGCATCCGCAGGGCCTGCCGGACGAGCTCGCCCAGGTCCACTTCGCCGCCGCCCTCGAGGTTTCCGTGGCGGGACTCCAGCGACACGATGTGCGGGTGGACGGGGTTCAATTCAGAGGCGTCCTCGATCAGGACGAGCCGTTCCGCCGGTGAGCACAGCCCCAGCAGGGTGGACAGCAGCGTGGTCTTGCCCGAGCCGGTGGCGCCGCTGATGAGGAAGCTCAGCCGTTGCTCAACAATGCGTTCCAGGACATCCTGCATCACAGTCCCGAACATCCCGCCGGCACGGAGTTCTTCCATCGAGAAGACCTGTTCCCGCCGGATCCTGACGCTCAGCAGGGTTCCGGCTGTTGAAATGGGCGGCAGCACGGCGTGGACCCGGTAGCCGCCGTCGAGCCTGACATCAACGCAAGGTGAGCCGTCATCGAGCCGCCGCCCGCCGGCTGCCACCAGCCGCGACGCCAAAGCCCGGACCTGTGCCTCACCCGAAAACGAAACCCCGGCCGGTTCAATGCCCCTGCCCCGGTCGATCCAGACCGAGTCCGGGGCGTTGACGAAGATGTCAGTCACTTGGACGTCCCTGGTCAGCTCCTGGAGCGGGCCGAGCCCGTTCAGCTCCGCACTGATCCGTTCCACCGCGGCAAGGGACCCCGCTGTCCCCAGCAGCCGCCCCGTGGCCTGCACCGCCGCGGCGACGCGGGATGGGGTGACCGGCCCGGCGTCGGACATCACGGATTCCCGGACCGTTTCCAGCAGGGCAGCGTCCAGGACCCGGGGATCGAGCACCCGGGCCTGGCGGCGGCGCTGGCCCGTCAGGTTGCCGGCGGATGGCGGCGGGAGTGGCTGCCGCGCACTCACAGCAGTTCACCCGCGGGTATCTCATCGTCGAAAAGATCCAGCACCGCAGCGGCAAAATGCCTGACGCTGCGCCGCTTGCCCAGCTCCAGGAGCCGCCCGTTTTCTGCCGCCGCAACCACACCGCGCAGCTCGGGAACCCGTCCCTGGACCGCAAGCCCGACAGCGCCGGCAATCAGCCCGCTGTCCAGGGCTGCGCCGGCCTTGCCCCGCACCAGGAGGGCCGCTTCAATGGGCGGAAGTTCCTGGAGGAGCCGTGCGGTTGCCACGGCAGCCTTGAGTTGCGCCGGAACCACCACCAGGATGCGGTCGCAGTCCCAGGCGAAAGTGTGCACGGGCTCGGCACCGCGGCCGATGTCCACCACCACCAGCTCATAGCCCCGCCGGGCGGCGTCGAGCACGCCGCCAATGGTAGTGGCGTCCACCGGCGCCGGACGGTCCCGGCTGCCGGGCCAGGAAAGGAAAGAAAACCCTCCGGCGACGGGCAGGGAATCGGAAAGCTGCCCGGCGTCGATGCTGCCGCTCGCATCCGCAAGGTCCAGCCAGCGCAGCCCCGGAGTCTCCTCAGCGGCCAACGCCAGTTCCAGGCCGCCGCCCCACGGATCCCCGTCCACCAGCAGGACGCGCACGCCGAGTCCGGCCGCGGCCTGGGCGATCCAGATGGCTGCGGTGGTGGCCCCTGCTCCCCCGCAGCCGCCTGTTATGCCAAGCACCAGCCCGCCGGCTTCAGGTGAACGGGATCTGCTCAGGTATTCGGCCAGCCAGGCTGCGGCGTCAGGAAGCACCGCCACGCGCTCGGCACCAAGGGCAGCTGCAAGGTGCCAGAGGCTGTCCCCTTCCCCGTTCAGGCCCACCAGCACGGCCGGCGCCCGCCGGCGCGGCGGTAGCTCCCGGACATCGCTCCCCACCAGCACTGCGGCAGCGGCGTCCCAGTATTTGGCCGCCTCAGCCACATCCTCCACAACACGCAGCTGGCCACCGGCGGCGGCTACGATCTGTTCCACTTCGCCCTGGAGCACCGCGTACCCGGTCACCAGCAGCACCTCCGCGGCCGCCTGATCCGGCAGCCAAGCGCCGGCCGCCTGCCCGGCTGGTGAAACACCTGCTGCCGCGGCCTGCCCGGGCGGGCCGGCCAGCCCGTGTGGACGCGCCAGCCCGGATGGTGGCCGTTCGGACGGGGATGGCTGTTGCTGGTGCCTGCTCATGGAGCAACTCTCCACCGGGCCGCGGCGGGGAAAACAGGGGGCAACCGCCCTATGTGGACAACCTCCGCACAGGACTGCCGCTGCCACAGGGCAGAATTGGACCTATGTATCTGCTGCTCGCTGCCCACACCAACGGCGCAGCCCTCCAGCAGCTGACGCAGGCCGGCGCTCCACACCCGGACCGCCCCGAACCGCGGCTGATCAGCGGCGGTGAGCTGGCCGGCGTCGTACGTCAACTGGAGAACCGGCCGCGCGAGGCGTCGCCGCGCTGGATCTGGCACCGGACCCAGGACTGGTACCCCGCGCTGCTGGCGGCTGGAGTGGAGCTGGAACGCTGCTACGACCTGAGTTTGAGCAGCAACATTCTGGCCTATTCACAGTTCACGGCCCACACCGAGTACGCCCTGACCGCCGAGAAGGTCACCCTGGACGATCCCCAGCAGCCGCCCCGTTCCCTGCAGCCGCCACCCCCGCCGGCAGATCAGGGCGCGCTCTTTGATGCCCCTGTCCGCGGGGCAGCACCGCGCCTCACCCTGGCCGATCTGCGCAGCGAATATGCCGCCCAGCAGACTGCCATCGCCGCCGTCGCGCTCGAAGAGAACAAACGCAAACGCCTCCAGTTGCTGCTTGCCGCGGAATCGGCCGGCGCAATGATCGCCGCGGAAATGCAGCACACCGGCGTTCCATGGCGGGAGGACCTGCACGAACAGATCCTCGCCGAACACCTCGGTCCCCGCCCGCAGCCGGGGCACCGCCCCGCCAAACTCGAAGCGCTGAACACCGAACTCAAAGGTCTGCTGAATTCCCCAGGGCTGAACCCTGATTCGCCGCAGGAACTGATGCGCGCCCTGCACCGCAACGGCATCGAGGTGAAAAGTACTCGGCAGTGGGAGCTGAAGGAATCCAGCCATCCGGCCATGGAACCGCTCCTCGCTTACAAAAAACTGTCCCGCCTCCACACAGCAAACGGCTGGGCCTGGCTGGATGCGTGGGTGACGGACGGCCGCTTCCAGCCCGAGTATGTGGTGGGCGGGGTGGTGTCCGGGCGCTGGGCTTCCCGCGGCGGCGGAGCGCTGCAGATCCCGCGGCAGATCCGCGGTGCCGTCCATGCGGCTCCGGGTTACAAACTCATCGTCGCGGATGCGTCCCAGCTGGAACCGCGTGTCCTGGTGGCGCTGGCGCAGGACTCCAAAATGGCGGAGGCCGCGCGGGACAAGGACCTGTATGCAGGCATCGCAGCGCAGGGCTTCGGCGGCGACCGCGCCAAGGCAAAGGTTGCCCTCCTCGGCGCGATCTACGGTGCCACCACTGGCGAATCCGGGCGGCTCATGCCGCAGCTGGCGAAGACCTACCCGCGCGCCGTCGGCTTTGTAGAGCAAGCTGCACGCGAGGGCGAGGCCGGGGGCACCGTGACCACCAGGCTTGGGCGAAGCAGCCCGCCGCCGTCGGAACAGTGGTTCCGGAGCCAGCAGTCGGCGTCGGCCGAGGAACAGCGCCGAGCCGAAGCGATCGCCCGCTCCCGGGGCCGCTTCACCCGCAACTTTGTGGTGCAGGGTTCTGCTGCTGACTGGGCGGCCTGCTGGCTGGCGGACTTACGACGGCGGCTGCGCGCCCTGCGTGCCGAGTCTTCCGTTCAGGCGGAACTGGTCTTTTTCCTCCACGATGAGGTAATGGTTCACGCACCGGAGGCTGGGGTTGCGGCCTGCGTCCGCGCCATCGAGGAGGCAGCCAGTGCCGCCAAGGAACTCCTGTTCGGCCCCATCCCGGTGGAGTTTCCGGTGAGCGTCGCGGTGGTGGACTCCTATGACAACGCAAAGTAAAGGGCGTTCAGTTAGTGCGGCGTAACCTACCCGCTAGTAGCTGGCCGAGCCGACGCAGGCGAAGTTACAGTCAAGGGAAGCGACTGAGGCAGACGGTTCAGCTACACATGCAAAGACGCATAATTAGGGGGTCCGGCACATGGCGGGCAAATTCGAAATTCACCGGGTAAGCAACGGGTGCTACCGGCTCAGGCTTACTGATTCACACGGGAACACTGTTGCAGTGTCGCCCGATTACAAACACCTCAGCGCAGTGAAGGAAGGCATCAAAGCATTGCGTGAGAATGCGGCCACCGGCATTGTTGTTGATCTTCGCCAGCCGCCGCAGACCAGCTGAGCCACGACGTCCGGTTAGCCGCGGCGCGGCTGGCCGGACGCCCGCAGTTGAAGCCGGAATGGCGACTAAATAGCTCTGCTAGAAAGCAACCCGGTGCACGCGGGTCCGGTCCCACGGGACGGCCCAGCCCAGCTGCTCGAAGAGCCCGTCCAGGATAATCCCGGTGAATCCCCAAACGAGCACGCCTTTGACGGCGAAGCCGGGGCTGCTGAAGGTCCGGCCGTCCCGGCTCACCGTGGCTGTGACCCTGTTGGCCGGGTCCAGCAGGTCGCGGACCGGGACCCGGAACACCTGGGCCGATTCGCCGTAGTCAACCACACGGACGGGCGACGGCGAGGCCCACCATCCCAGAACGGGCGTCACCAGGAAGTTGCTCCGGGCGAGCCCGAGCTCCTGCAGGGTGCCCAGGACCTCCACCCCTGCCGAGTCCAGGCCGGTCTCCTCTTCAGCTTCCCGCAGGGCAGCGGCAACCGGGGACTCGTCCGGGTCAATGCCGCCGCCAGGGAAGGCGACCTGGCCGGGATGGGAGCCTAACGTATGGGCGCGCTCCAGCAGGAGGACATCAAGATCCGCTGCGGCGAAGGGTTCATCGGAAGCGGCCGGGACATCGTCCAGCACGCCAAAAAGCATCAGGACCGCTGCCTTGCGGGCAATGGTCTCATCCACGGTCAACGCCGCCCAGAGGGTGTTGGGGGCTGTGACATCGCCGTTTTCCGATCGCTGCACCAGCCGGATCAGGTCCTGGCGGGCACTCACGGGACCCGCCTTTGGGATTCCATCCGGATTTCGGCGGCGCGGTGGGTTTCGGCGAGCAGCCGTTCCAGGAGGGGTTCGCTGCCCGGCGCCAGCTCATACTTCAGCAGCTTCGCGGCCTTCACCGGATCGGTCTCCCCGAGCCCGTAGCTGGGACACCAGTTGGCCACCGGACACGCACCGCATGCCGGCTTCCGGGAATGGCACACCCGCCGGCCGTGGAACACCACGCGATGGGACAGCATGGTCCAGTCCCTGGGTTCAAACAGCTCGGCCACATCAAATTCGATCTGCACCGGGTCCTCGGACGTGGTCCAGCCGAACCGCCGTGCGAGCCTGCCGAAGTGGGTGTCCACCGTGATCCCGGGTACGCCGAAAGCGTTGCCCAGAACCACGTTGGCGGTTTTGCGTCCCACCCCGGGCAGGGTCACCAGATCCTCAAGCCTGCCGGGAACCACGCCGTCGTACTCGTCCACCAGCCGCGTGGCGAGGGCCAGCAGGTTCCTGGTTTTGGCCCGGAAGAACCCGGTGGGCTTGATGATGGCTTCGAGTTCGGCGGTGTCGGCCTCCGCCATGTGCCGGGCGTCCGGGAAACGCGAAAACAGGAGCGGGGTGATCGCGTTGACCGTGACATCCGTTGTCTGGGCGGACAGGACCGTGGCGACCAGGAGCTCGAACGGGTTCCGGAAATCAAGCTCCGCGTGAGCGTACGGGTACTTCTCCGCCAACACCCGGTTGATCCGCCGCGCCCGGCGCTTGAGCGCCAGCAGGGACTCGGATGTGGCCACGCGGGACCCGCTAGCCGCGCTCGATGTTGCTGAGGTCGCGGAGCACGCCTACCCGGCCGTCGGTGTGCTGGACGAGGAATTCGTGTCCCCGGTCCTCCAGTGCCAGCACCCAGCCGCCCGGTTCAATGACGAAGGAAGGGGCACCCGTGCGGGGGTCCACGGCTGTCCGGTGCTGGGCAACGGCGAACCAGAACGCCTCGTGCGCGGGCTGGTCATCGGTCTCCTCGGGACGGCTGGCCGGATCCACAGTGGCACCGATGGGCTCCGCATTCCGCACCTGCCGGGGCGCCACCTGCTGGTGCACCGCCGTCGCAGCAGGTTCCGCCGCGGACTGTCGGGCGGAGGCAGCGGCGGGTGCAGCGCCGTCGTCGTGGTTCCGGCGGGCATCATGGCCCAGGTCCTCACGGCTCGAGCCGGCCGGCGCAGCCGCGCCGGTGGAAGCGCCCGACGCGCCGGCCACGGCGCCGGTAGCCGCCGAGGCGGCCACAGGAATGTCACCGGCCATGGTCTCCTGGGCCGAGGCCGGCACGGAGGTCTGCCCGCCGGCGGACACCGCTGACGCGCCAGAGGATGACCGGGCAGACGATGCTGCGGGCGCCGCAGCCTGTGAAGGCACGACGTCGGACGCCTGGGTTGAGAGGCTGGGGTCACCGGCAGCGGGCCATTCCTCTACCTCGGGGGCAGAAGAGACGGTGGCCGGGGCCGCCGTGGCCGCGCGGGCCGACGCTGCAGCCGGGGACACAGAGGCCCTCGAGTCGCCGGAAACGCCTGCGGATGCTGCGGCGGCGGCAGGCTTGGGTTCCTTGGGAGTGTGGGGTCTTGGTGTCGGGGCGACGGCGTCGCGTGCCACCACGTGCGATGGGGTCTCGTCGCGGCCCAGGAAGTCTCCGGCGAAAAACGGAATGAACCGGCTCAGCACGGTAGCGGCGAACAGCACCACGGAACCGATCAGGCCAACCAGCAGGCTGGGAACATAGGCCGCAGCCACGGAAACGAAGAAGAAGGCAAGCGCGAAGGAGGCCACCACTGACGCGAACTGGTCCACGGACAGCGATCCGATCCGGACCTTCGTGGCAGGGGCGAGCCGGCGGGCAACGAACAGGGCCGTCACGATGAGCGGCAACACGATGCCAAGCCCCAGGAAGAACAGGCTGCCCGCGTTCCAGAGGTTGAACCGGCCGAAGAACACCGGCAGCAGCGAGGCAACCAGCAGAATCAGGGTGGCGGCGAAAACCGTCAGGTCACGCAATGTGAACGGGCCCAGAACGGCCTGGTTGGTGGTGCCGGCCTTGCCCTCCTGCTTCCGCGGGCCCGCTGTTGCGCCATTGCCGGAGGCAGTATCGGAACTGCCTTCCGCTGCATGGCCAACTTTTTGGCCGAAGCTTTGCTCGTTCATTTTGTTCTCCTTAGCGTGGCTCCGTGGAAGTCACAATTCTTTTCTCAGCCTAGTCAAGGTCATGGCTGATCACTAGCTGATCGGCGGCGCGCGGCCCGCGGCGTGGGGGCTCCGGTAACCATTCACCGCTAAATAAATGCCGCTCAGGGCACAGGTGTGACACCGCCCACACATGGACACTCCTGAAGTATTAGGGTTGATTTCGGAACAGCTCTTCGCGGAATGACCGTGACGGGGTGTGCCGGCCGCGCAGGTGGCAGGCACGGTCCGGTGACGGCAGAGCCGCCGTAAAGATCGATGAATGATGAGGTTCACCATGTCCCAGAACAGCGCAGCTGCCACTGCACCCGCCGTCGCCCTGCAGGGTGACCAGCAGGGTGACGCTTTTGAAAACCTGCTTCAGGAAAACCGTGCTTTTGCCCCGACCCCGGAATTCGCTGCCGACGCCGTTGTCACCGCGGCCGATTACGCTGAGGCCGAGGCTGACCGCCCGGCTTTCTGGGCCCGGCAGGCCCGGGAACTGCTCACCTGGAGCAAGGACTTCGAGAAGACCCTTGACTGGTCCAACCCGCCGTTCGCCAAGTGGTTCGTCGGCGGCGAGGTCAACGCTGCCTACAACGCGCTGGACCGGCACGTGGAGAACGGCCTCGGGGACCGGGTGGCCATCTACTTCGAAGGCGAGCCCGGCGATACCCGCACCTACACCTACGCCCAGCTCACCGAAGAGGTGAAAAAGGCCGCGAACGCTTTCGAGTCCCTCGGCGTGGCCAAAGGCGACCGGGTGGCGGTCTACCTGCCCATGATTCCCGAAGCCGTCATCACGCTGCTGGCCTGCGCCCGGATCGGCGCGGTGCACTCGGTGGTGTTCGGCGGGTTCTCCGCCGAGGCCCTGCGGTCCCGGATCGATGACGCCGAGGCCAAGCTTGTGGTCACAGCCGACGGCACTTACCGCCGCGGCAAGCCCAGTGCCCTCAAGACCGCGGTGGACGATGCACTCTCGCACGTGGGCGACGGCAGCGGCCACACGGTCCAGAACGTTGTGGTGGTCAAGCGCAACGGCCAGGACGTGGACTGGCACGAGGGCCGGGACCACTGGTGGGACGACACCGTCGGCGCCGCCTCCACCCAGCACACCGCCGTCGGGCATGACTCCGAGCACCCGCTGTTCATCCTCTACACCTCCGGCACCACCGGCAAGCCCAAGGGCATCCTGCACACCACCGGCGGCTACCTCACCCAGGGCGCCTACACGCACAAGGCAGTCTTTGACCTGCACCCCGAGACGGACGTGTACTGGTGCACGGCCGACGTCGGCTGGGTCACCGGCCACTCCTACGTCGCCTACGCCCCGCTCATCAACGGCGCCACCCAGGTCATGTACGAGGGCACCCCGGATTCCCCGCACCAGGGCCGCTGGTGGGAGATCATCGAGAAGTACAAGGTCTCCATTCTCTACACCGCCCCCACCGCCATCCGCACGTTCATGAAGTGGGGACGGGAGATCCCGGACAAGTTCGATCTGTCCTCGATCCGGGTCCTAGGTTCCGTGGGCGAATCCATCAACCCCGAGGCGTGGATGTGGTACCGGAACGTCATCGGCGCCAACGCCGGCAAGAACGGCGAGAAGAAGGAACACCCCGCCCCGATCGTGGACACCTGGTGGCAGACCGAAACCGGCGCCCAGATGATCGCACCGCTGCCCGGCGTCACTGCCACCAAGCCCGGCTCCGCCCAGACCCCGCTGCCCGGCATCGCCGTGGACGTCGTGGACGAGATGGGCGAGTCCGTGCCGAACGGCCACGGCGGGTTCCTGGTGATCCGTGAACCGTGGCCGGCCATGCTCCGCGGCATCTGGGGCGATCCGGAACGCTTCAAGGACACCTACTGGTCCCGGTTCGAGACCATGTACTTCGCCGGCGACGGCGCCAAAAAAGACGACGACGGCGACATCTGGCTCCTCGGCCGGGTGGACGACGTCATGAACGTCTCCGGCCACCGGCTCTCCACCACGGAAATCGAATCCGCCCTGGTCTCCCACCCCACGGTCGCCGAAGCCGCAGTGGTGGGCGCCGCGGACGAAACCACCGGGCAGGCCGTCGTCGCGTTCGTCATCCTCCGCGGCGACGCCGTGGACACCGGCGACGCCATCATCGCCGAACTCCGCAACCACGTCGCCAAGGAAATCGGCCCGATCGCCAAACCGAAGACCATCCTCGTGGTCCCGGAACTCCCGAAAACCCGCTCCGGCAAAATCATGCGCCGCCTCCTCAAGGACGTCGCAGAGGGACGCGAAGTAGGGGATGCCACCACCTTGGCCGACAACACCGTTATGGCCCAGATCGCGGCGTCACTGCGTAAGTAGTCGGTCCGCTACCACTCGCTTCTCCGACAGGGAAGGGCGGTCATCCTCCGCGTGCTGCTCGTACCTCGCTTTGACGCACGCTTCCGGATAACCGCCCTTCCCTGTCTATTGCCCCACCTCCCGTTGAGTGCGCCCTAGACTTGTGGCAGTTCTGTCCCCTGCCGAGAAGGACCCGCCCCGATGCTCCCTGCCGCGCGACATCAAGCGATTGTTGAGGCTGTCCAGCGGGAGCGGGTTGTTCGCGTATCCGACTTGGCGCAGCAGTTGGGCGTTTCGTTGATGACTGTGCGGCGCGACATTGAGCTGCTGGAGGAAGGGGGCCGGCTGGAGCGGATTCATGGCGGCGCTAAACTTCCCGGCGATGCGAGCACGCATGAGCCCGGTTTTGAACTCAAGTCCACCCAGCTGACCGCGGAGAAACGGGCCATCGCGCTCGAGGCGGCCAGCCTGGTCCAGGAGGGCATGGCGGTGGGCCTGAGCGCCGGAACCACCACCTGGGCCCTTGCCAAGGAACTGGTCAACGGTCCGCGGATCACCGTGGTGACCAACTCGGTGCGCATCGCCGACCTTTTCCACCACGGCGCGTCGGCAGGCTCAGCCCGCTACGCATCCACCGTGATCCTGATCGGCGGCGAGCGCACGCCGTCGGACGCCCTGGTGGGGCCCATCGCGACGGCGGCGCTGAAGCAGCTGCACCTGGACGTGCTGTTCCTGGGGGTGCACGGGATGGATGCCGAGGCAGGCTTCACCACCCCCAACCTGCTGGAGGCCGAGACGGACCGCGCGTTCGTGGCTGCGGCCCGTAAAACGGTGGTCCTGGCCGATCACAGCAAGTGGGGCACGCTGGGCATCAGCACCATCGCCGCCCTGGACGAGGCGGACGAGGTCATCAGCGATTCAGGCCTCAGTACCGAAGCCCGGCGGATCCTGGGCGAACGGACCGGCAGGCTCCGGATCGCAGGCTAAGGCGCCGAACAGCAGCGACCCACTCAGGCATGCGCCGCAGCAGCCCTCTGGTTCAGGGGCAGCCGCAGGACTGGCGGATGTGCAGCTTCGTGGGGAAGATCCGGTGCCGGGGCTTTTCGCCGCGGCCGGCGCCCACCAAGGCTGCCACGGCGGCCTCCGCCATGTCGGCCACAGGCTGCTCAACGGTGGTCAGCGGCGGCCACGAGTACTCGGCTTCCAGGGAACCGTCAAAGGACGCCACGGCGATCTCACCGGGCACGGCGAGGCCGGCTTCGTGGACCGCACGCAGCAGGCCGATCGCCTGCATGTCCGAGCTGGCAAAGATCGCCGTGGGCCGGTTGACTGACGCGAGCAGGCGCTGCCCGGCACTGTAGCCACCGGGCCTGGTGAAGTCGCTGTACGCGATGGGGCCTTCCGGCAGTCCCGCGGCCTGCAACGCCTCCCGCCAGCCCAGTTCACGCCCGTCAGTGCTGCTGGAAACGTTGGTGCCCATTGCCAGGCCGATGTTGGTATGGCCGTGCCCGATCAGGTGCTCCACGGCCATCCGGGCGCCGGCGGCAAGGTCCACGCCGATGCTGTTGAACCCGGGCGCATCGCGTTCCTGGTTCAGCAGGACCGACGGAATGTCCGCTGTTTCCAAGGACTCCAGGTCGGGCTCGAAAAGCACGCTGGCCAGCAGCACACCGTCCACCTGCCGGGCGGCCAGGTTGCGGATGTTCCGCCGCTCCTTGGCCAGGTTTCCGTCCGAGTTGCTCAGCACCAGGGCATAGCCCAGTTCCGCGGCTGCATCCTCCACAGCATGGGCAAAGAAGGAGAAAAAGGGGTTGCTGTTGTCAGGGATGACCAGGCCAATGGTCTCGCTGGACCCGAGCTTGAGGGCCCTGGCTGCCGCGTTGGGCCGGTAACCCAAAACGCGGATGGCGTCCTGGACCTTCGCTTCGGTGGCCGGCGCTACTTTCTTGGGCCCGCCGTTCACCACATAACTGACGACGGCGGTGCTGACTCCGGCATACCGGGCAACGTCCTTACGGGTCACCGGGCCGCGCGGGGCCTGCACTACGGGAGTCGTCATGGTGTCCATGCTAGCTAGCGGTTGGCCGGGGCATCGCCAAAGTCGCGGATGGGCAGCCGCTCCCCGCCCTGGACGGCTGACGCATGCGCCACGATGCCGGGCAGCGTGAACCTGGCCGCAACCCAGGCGTTCACCGGAGGCAGCGTGCCGGTGTTGACCGCCGTGACGAAGTCATCCACCAGGAAGTGGTGGCTGCCTTCATGGCCGTTGGGGGCGCCACGGAACTCCGCCGGCAGCCGTTCCGCGTCATGGACGGGAGAGAGGCCGGAGACGAAGGCGTCCCTCAACTCCGGTGCCACGTTGGCCAGCGACGGGTCGTCCAGGGACATACTGGGCCGGGTTTCGAACTGTTCGGAGATGTCGTGGACGTTTTCCTTGTCCTGCCAGACGGTGACTTTGGCGAGCTGTTCGAAGCTGGCCTCCGTCCCGAAAAACCTGAACCGGGACTCCCGGATGTGCGATGGGTAACCCACCCGGCGCATCTCGTTGGTGCGCATCACGCCGCCGTCGTTGAGTTCAAAGAGGGCAGTGGCATTGGAGAAATCGTTGCCGAACATGCTGATCTCCTTGTCGAAGACACCATCATTCCGGTCATCCTTGACCCCGACGCAGCTGACGCTGACAGCGTGGGCGGGAACGGCGCCCAGCACTCCACCCACCGCGTGGGTGGGGTACAGCATGGGCGGGTAGCTGGCCGTTTCCTTCCAGCGGTCACCGCCGCTGTACTGGTAGGCGTCGTAGAAGCCCAGGTCCATGTCGTGGACGTAATCGCCCTCGGAGTAGAAGATCCGGCCGAACTTTCCGGCCGCAAGCTGCTGGCGCGCATAGACCGTGGCGGGGTTGTAGTAGCTGGTCTCCCCCATCATGTAGACCAGCCCGGTCTCCCGGACGGCGTCGATAATGCAGGCGATTTCCTCCTCGGAGACAGCCATGGGCACAGCCGAGTAGACGTGCTTGCCGGCACGGAGGGCCTGCTCCACCAGCGGCCCGTGCGTCCAGCGCTGGGTGAAGATGGCCACGGCGTCGACGTCGGAGGCCAGGAGGTCCTCGAAGCTCGCCTTTGATCCAGCCAGGTGGTAGCGGTCCACCGCCTCCGCTGCGCGTTCCGGCAGTTCATCCACCACGTACACGGCACTGACGCCGGGGTGGAGGTTGAAAAGGTGGGCGAACTGGCCGCCGAACTGGCCGACTCCTACTACGCCGAGCGAAAACGTCATTGTCTCTCTTTCCGTGGGGCTGGGAACCGCGCTTCCGTGAACACCGTATCCGGGCAAGCGCTATCCATCAGGTTTCCCAGTGTTTCATCGGAATCTACACGAGTCAATAGACCAATAACTGGAGAAAGCCGCACGGGTGCTGGCCGAAATCAGGTCTTGCCATTACCAATCTACTCGTGTAGATTCCTTTCCAGTTGTTACCTCCATCACAGTCAGGAAAGGGTCGAAGATGACCACCCTTGCCAAAAACACGCGAATCGCCCCGCTCGAATCCGGGGCCCGGGCGCCGCGCGGCGGTTTCCGCCAGCTCGGCGATCTCAAAATCGCACTGTTCTTCATCGCCCCGGCAATGATCGGGTTCATCGTTTTCTACGTTGTTCCCACAATCCGCGGCGTGTACCTCAGCTTCACGGAATACAACATCCTCGGAGACCCGGAATGGGTAGGGGTGGACAATTACACGGCCATCGCCAAAGACCCGCTGTTCTGGAATTCCCTGACAGTCACAGGCCAGTACGTTTTCCTCAACATCGTCCTCCAGACCGCACTGGCCCTCGGCTTGGCACTCCTAATGAACAAGGTGGCGAAGTCCACGCTGATCCGCGGCGCCCTGCTGCTGCCCTGGATGATGTCCAACATCATCGCGGCGCTGCTGTGGTTCTGGATGCTCGACTATCAGATCGGCGTCGTCAACCAGTTCATCGAATGGGCCGGCCTCCCCCGCGTCGCGTTCTTTGGCAGCGAGGAATGGGCCATTCCCACGCAGGCCGTGATCAACACCTGGCGGCACATGGGCTACACGGCCCTGCTCATCTTCGCGGGAATGCAGGCTATCCCCGGCCATGTCTATGAGGTAGCCAAACTCGACGGCGCTTCACCGTTCCAGACCTTCCGCAAGATCACCCTTCCGCTGCTGCGCCCCGTCCTGGTCATGGTCCTGGTTGTCACCGTGATCGGCTCGTTCCAGGTCTTCGACACCGTCTCCGTCACCACCGGCGGCGGCCCGGTCAACGCCACCCGCGTCATCCAGTACTACATCTACCAGCGTGCCTTCACCGAGTCGGACTTCGGCTACGGATCCGCCATCGCCGTCATTCTCTTCCTCATCCTCGCCCTGGTGGCCTTCATTCAGATGAAGTTCCTCAAGGGCAACGAGTCGGACCTGGACTAGGAGCCCCGCATGACCACCACCACCAGCCGCGCGCCGTTGCCGGCCGCAACACGCCGCCGTCGTCCGTTCAATCCCCGCAACGCCGGGGCCTGGGCCCTCCTTGTCCTGGCCATCGCGGTCTCCGTTGTCCCTTTCCTCTGGGTCCTGCGCACCGCGCTCTCTACCAACAGCGCACTGGCCACCCAGTCGGCCAGCCTGCTCCCGGCTGACTTCACCTGGGGCGCCTTCCTGCGGGTGTTCGGGCTGCAGAGCCCGGCCGACGCCGTTGCCGAGGGCGGTTCCGGTGCCACCATCGATTTCTGGCTCTACCTGCGGAACTCCATCATCTTCTCCTCCATCACCACTGCCGGTTCCGTATTCTTCAGCGCGATGGCCGCCTATGCCTTTGCCCGGCTGCGCTGGAAGGGCCGGAACTTTGTGTTCAGCCTGTTCCTGGGCACCATGCTGGTCCCGCCGATTTTCACGGCACTGCCCAACTTCCTGCTGATCAAGAACCTGGACCTGCTCAACACGATGCTCGGCATGGTGCTGCCGTACGTGTTCATGACGCCGTTCGCCATCTTCTTCCTGCGCCAGTTCTTCCTGAACATGTCCCGGGAAGTCGAAGAGGCAGCAATGCTCGACGGCGCCAAGCACCTGCGCATCTTCTTCCAGATTGTCCTGCCCAACGCCGCAGCACCCCTGGCCACATTGGCGCTGCTGACCTTCATCGGCCAGTGGAACGAATACTTCTGGCCGCTGCTGGTCGGTTCCCAGGATGACGTCCGTGTCCTGCAGGTGGGCCTCGGCGTCTTCAAATCGCAGTCCCCGCAGGGCGCCCCCGACTGGTCCGGCCTCATGGCTGCGGTCCTGGTTTCCGCCCTTCCGGTCCTGATCCTCTTCGCCGCCTTTGGCAAGAAGATCGTCAACTCCATCGGCTTCTCCGGCATCAAATAAGCACTTCCCGCCCTACCCGTCCCAGAAACCCCATCCCGAACGGAAAGAACACCATGAAGAAAACTCTCGGCGCCGTCGCCGTCGCCGCAGCTGTGGCCCTCTCCCTCTCCGCGTGCAGCGGCTCATCGTCCTCCGCGGAAGCGGCCAAGGGCGAGATCAGTTACTGGCTGTGGGACGCCAACCAGCTCCCCGCCTACCAGCAGTGCGCTGACGATTTCACGAAGGCCAACCCGGACACCACGGTCAAGATCACCCAGCGCGGCTGGGACGATTACTGGAGCACCCTCACCAACGGCTTTGTGGGCGGCACCGCTCCGGACGTCTTCACCAACCACCTTGGCCGCTACGGCGAGCTCGCCGAAAACAAGCAGCTGCTGGCCATCGACGAAGCCGTCGAAAAGGACAACGTGGACCTCACCGCCTACAACGAGGGCCTCGCGGACCTCTGGGTGGGCCAGGACGGCAAACGCTACGGCCTGCCCAAGGACTGGGACACCATCGGCCTGTTCTACAACAAGGCCATGCTCGCCAGCGCAGGCGTCACCGAGGAGCAGATGAAGACCCTCAGCTGGAACCCGGAAGACGGCGGCACTTATGAGGACGTCATCGCCCACCTGACCGTGGACAAGAGCGGCAAGCGTGGGGACGAGGCCGGCTTCGACAAGAACAACGTTGCTGTCTACGGCCTGGGCCTGAACGGCGGCGGCGATTCCTCGGGCCAGACCGAGTGGAGCTACCTCACCAACACCACCGGCTGGTCGCACACGGACAAGAACCCGTGGGGCACGAAGTACAACTACGACGACCCCAAGTTCCAGGAGAGCATGGCGTGGTTCGCCGGGCTGGCCGAGAAGGGCTACATGCCCAAGCTGGAGACTACTGTTGGCGCGGCCATGGCCGATACCTTCGCAGCGGGCAAGTCCGCCATCAACGCCCACGGTTCATGGATGACCGGCCAGTACACCGGCTACAAGGGCATCGAAGTGGGCATTGCCCCCACCCCGGTGGGCCCGGAAGGCGAGCGTGCCTCCATGTTCAACGGCCTGGCCGACTCGATCTGGGCCGGAACCAAAAAGAAGGACGCCTCCATCAAGTGGGTTGAATACCTCGCCTCGGCCGAATGCCAGGACGTCGTCGCTTCCAAGGCCGTTGTCTTCCCCGCGCTGAAGGCATCCTCTGACAAGGCTGCCGAAGCGTTCAAGGCCAAGGGCGTGGATGTCAGCGCCTTCACCGAGCACGTCAAGAACAAGACCACGTTCCTGTACCCCATCACGGACAACACGGCCAAGGTCAAGGGCATCATGGAGCCCGCCATGGACGCCGTGGTCTCCGGCAAGGCGCCCGCCAGCTCCTTGACGCAGGCCAACGAACAGGTCAACGCCCTCTTCAAGTAAGCCCACCAGCTAGTCCGGCTGCGCGCCGCGGGCGTTCCAACTTCCCGCGGCGCGCAGCCACACTTTCGTACCCCATCCCCAGAAGGACAGTGTTTTATATGGATCCCCTCCACCTCCGTTCCGCCGGAACCAGCCTGGTGATCAGCTTCGACAGCGGGGAGGCCGAGGTCATCCACTGGGGCGCGGACCTGGGCAGCACCCTGCCGGACCTGGCCATACTCGGCGAACCGGTCCCGCACTCCGCCATCGACGCCACCGTGCCTGCCGGCCTCCTCCCCCAGGCGTCCTCGAGCTGGCGCGGCCGCCCCGCCCTCCGCGGCCACCGCATCGCCGACGGCGTCTCCGGCCTGGACTTCTCGGCCCGCCTCCGCACGGTGACAGCCGGCACCCAGGGCAGCACCGCCGTCGTGCTCCAGTCTGATCCCGACGCCGGCGTCACCGTTTCGTCCTCCCTGACACTGCACGACGGCGGCCTGGTGGAGTTGCGGCACACCCTCACCAACGACGGCATTACCCCCTACCAGCTCGACGAACTGGCAACGGTCCTTCCCGTGGCGCCGGACGCCACCGAACTGCTTGACCTGACCGGCCGCTGGTGCCGGGAAAACCACCCGCAGCGCCGGTCCATCCAGCAGGGCACCTGGGTCCGGACCGGACGGCACGGCCGCACCGGGCACGATTCCTCCCTGCTCTTCGCCGCAGGCACGCCCGGGTTCGGCAACCGCCACGGGAAGGTCTGGGCCACCCACCTGGCCTGGAGCGGCAACCACGAACAGTTCGCGGACAGCATCGGCGATGGCCGCACCATGATCGGCGGCTCCGAGCTCCTGGGCCCGGCCGAGGTCATCCTCGAACCCGGCGCCAGCTACACCACCCCGGCGCTGTTCGCCGCCTACTCGGACCGCGGCCTGGACGGCATCAGCGAGGCTTTCTACAGCTGGTTCCGGTCCCGCCCGCACCACGTCCTGCCCACCCCTTCTGCACAGACCGGCACCAGCGGCACTCCTGCCGGCAAGGCCCGCCCCGTGGTGCTCAACACCTGGGAAGCGGTCTACTTCGACCACAACCTGCCCACCCTGATCGAACTCGCAGATTCCGCCTCGGAGCTGGGCGTGGAGCGTTTTGTGCTCGACGACGGCTGGTTCCGCGGCCGCCGCGACGACCACGCCGGCCTGGGCGACTGGTACGTGGACGAAACGCTCTGGCCGGACGGCCTCACCCCGCTGATAGACGCCGTGACCTCCCGCGGGATGGAATTCGGTCTCTGGGTGGAACCGGAAATGGTCAACCTCGATTCGGACATCGCCCGCGCCCACCCCGAGTGGATCGCAGGGCCGGCCGCCGCATCGCACAAGGACGGCGGGCGCCTGCCGCTTGAATGGCGGAACCAGCACATCATCGACCTGGTCAACCCGGAAGCGTGGCAGTACATCTTCGACCGCGTGGACGCACTGCTGCGTGAGAACAACATCAGCTACCTCAAGTGGGACCAGAACCGGGATCTGCTCGAACACGGCCACGCCGGACGGTCCTCCGTCCACGAGCAGACCCTGGCCGCCTACCGCCTGTTCGACGAACTCAAGAAGGCCCACCCCGGCGTCGAGATCGAAAGCTGTTCCTCAGGCGGTGCCCGGGTTGACCTGGGCATCCTGGAACGCACTGACCGGATCTGGGCCTCGGACTGCAACGACGCCCTGGAACGGCAGACCATCCAGCGCTGGACCGGGCTGGTGGTCCCGCCGGAGCTGGTGGGCGGGCACGTCGGTCCCACCACTTCGCACACCACCGCCCGCACGCATGATCTGTCCTTCCGCGCCATCACCGCCCTGTTCGGGCACTTCGGCATGGAATGGGACGTCCGCGAGGTCCAGGGCGCCGAACGGGAGCAGCTCAAGCGCTTCATCGGGATCTACAAGGAACACCGGGACCTGATCCACTCCGGACGCATGGTCCGTGCGGACCTTGCGGACGGATCGCTGATGCTCCACGGTGTGGTGGCCCCCGCCGGCCCTGCCGGAACGGAACAGGGTACGACGGCGGCGCTGTTCGCCTTGGTGAGCACCCGCACCTCGTTCGCCGAGCAGACCGGCCGGATCGCCATCCCCGGCCTGGAGCCGGAACGTTCCTACCGGGTGGAGGCCATCTTCCCGGCACCCGGTGACGCCGATTATGCCCACACCTTCACGCAGGTCCGGCCCCCGGCCTGGCTTGCCGACGGAGCGGTTGCCGGCGGCCGGTTCCTCGCCGAGGTGGGCCTGCCGATGCCCATCCTCAACCCGGAACACGCCCTGCTGCTGAAGTTCACCGCACTGTAGGGCATGACTGCCGGGCCAGGGATGGAACAGTCCACTCCTGGCCCGGCAGATCAGGCTGCGTCACCGAGCCGGGAAGTCCCCTGCCCTGAGTTGCCCTGCCTGGAATCGCCCAGCCTGGAAGAGATGGCGGAGCCGAGCAGCAGCACCCGGAACGTCCGCTCCGTCGCCTCGCGCAGCAAGGTAGCGCCCTCAGCCACGGCGGTATCGAGATCCATGGGGATGGGGATGATGCCGGCGATCGCGTCGATCCCGGCCGCGTGGACATCAGTGGCGTCCTTGCCGATGGACCCTGCGAGCGCCAGCACCGGAACCCCTGCCGCCTGCGCACGCCGGGCCACCTCGGCCGGAACCTTGCCCCGGGGTGTCTGGAAGTCGATGGCTCCCTCAGCAGTCACCACGAGGTCTGCCCGGGAAATGTGGGCATCAAGATCGACTCCGGCCAGCCCGGAATCCAGCAGCAGCTCAAAGCGGGGAACCAGGTTGGCGCCGAGTGCTGCGAGGCCCGCGCCCAGGCCGCCGGATGCTCCCGTTCCGGGCCCGGTGCGCAAGTAACTCTCCGGCCGGCCGGATGCATCAGCCAGCAACTGCGCCCACCGGTCCAACCCCGCTGACAGGACTTCAACCTGGTCCGGTGAGGCGCCCTTCTGGGGACCGAACACCCGTGCCACGCCCTGCGGACCGCAGAGGACGTTATAAGGGTTCAGCGCCAGGTCAATGCTGCAGCCGGACAGCCGGCTGTCCAGTCCGGAAAGATCCAGGTGTGCTGCGTCGGCCAAAGCCGCACCGCCCTCTGGCAGTTCCACGCCGTCAGCGTCCAGCACCCGGGCGCCGAGCGCACGCAAGGCGCCCGCACCGCCGTCGGACGTTCCCGAATCGCCACAGCCAACGATGATCCGCTCGGCTCCTTCGTCCAAGGCGGCGAGGATGAGCTCGCCCACCCCCCGGGTGGTGGTGCGGCCCGGGTCGCGGAGTCCGGCGGGGACCAGGCGCAGGCCGGCCGCGGCGGCCATCTCCACGACGGCGGTGGGACGGTCCACCTTGCCGAGCATGGCGAAGTGCGAGTCCACGGGATCACCCACCGGGCCGGTGACCCGGTGCCGGACGATGCGGCCTCCGGTGGCGCAGCACAGCGCCGCGGCCGTTCCTTCGCCGCCGTCGGCCATGGGCACAGTGGTGACCTGGACGCCGGGGATCACCCGCCGGATGCCGGCCGCGATGGCCGCGGCAACTTCGACTGCGTCCAGGCTCTCCTTGAAACCGGAGGGAGCCACCAGGATGCGTTGGGGAATGGACATAACCATGAGGGCCACCTTTTGATAGGGCTAGCGGGAGGGAAAGAGGGGCAGGCCCAGGACGGGCCACACCCAAAAGCTGAAAAACAGGACCAAGGCAGTGCTGAGCGGTCCGAGCCAGGCCGACAGCCGAAGCAGGTCGGCCGGGGAATAGTTCGCCACGTCGTCCGTCTCGGCGAACATGGCTACGGGTTTGGCGGAACTGGTCAGCGTGTGGCAAAAACCGGCCGCTGCGGTGGAGGCGAAAGCAACCGCCACCGGGTCCACTCCCATGGAGCCCGCGGATGCCACTACCACCGGGATCAGCACGGCGGACCGGGCGGAACGGGACTGGATGACCAGGTGCGCCCCGGCCGAGACCACCACCACGGCCACCACGAAAACCGGGCCTTTCCACGCTCCCAGCACTGCCAGCGGTGCGAAGAGGGAGGAAGCGAGCCACGCCGCGGCTCCGGTGGTCACCAGGCTGGCGCCCAGTGCCAGGGTGGCGGCCATGAAGATCAGCATGGACCACGGCACCTTCTTGAGGGCCGCGCCCAGCTTCACCGAACCATAGTGCGGCGAGCACACCACCAACGCGCCGATGAGCGCCACCAGCGCGGGCTCCAGCCCGTGGATGGGTTCAGTGCACCAGAGTGCCACCACTGCCCCCAGGAGCAGCAGGGAACGCTGTTCGTCCAGGTCCAGGGGACCGCGAAGGCGGGTGGTGCTCCCCTGCTGGAGCCTGGCTGCATCCACCCGCAGCGGCTCTTCCCGGTCCGTTCGTTCCGTGAAGAGCCGGACGGTGAGTTCGGTTGCCAGCATGCTGGAGACCAGCGCCAGCGGCAGGCCCAGCAGCAGCCAGGAGGCGAAGTCGAAGCCTTCGTGTCCGGCGGACTGCAGCACCTGGCTGGTGATCAGGTGCGCCCCCGCACCCAGGAAGGACGCGACAGCGGACAACAAAATGACTGTGGGAAACAGGATGGCAAGAATTTTGACCACGGCAGGCCGGTCCTTCAGGGCCGCACGCAGGGCGAGGAATATGGGCAAGGCCAGCGCGGCCCGTCCGGAGGTCGCCGGGATGGCGAAGGCAGTGACCACCAGGCCCAGACTTGCCAGGTGCGCCAACTGCCGCACACTGCGTGCCCCGGTGATAACAAACGCAGCGCCGCGTGCTGCGAGCCCGGTCGAGGCCACGGCGCTGGCGATGACGAATGCGGCCATGAGCAGCCACACCGATTCTTCGCCCAGGGCGTCGAACAGACTCTCTGTGGGCATTGCCCCGCTGACAACGAGGGCCACGGCGGCGCCCAATGCGACATATGTGTCCTCCACAGCCGAGAAGATCCAGAACCAGACGGCGGCAATAAAAATGCACAGCGCGACGGCGGCCTCCGGGGCCAGCGATCCGTGGCCCACCTGCAATGACACGGCCGTCATCGCTGCTGCCGCCACGCATCCGGAGATCAGGGCGGCGGGGCGCAGCGCACCGTGGAACGGTCCGCGGACCTTGACGGCCGGCTCCGCTGTCCACGGCGTGGATTCGTAGTAGACGGTTTTCATTTGAGCCTGTATCCCGCGCCGCGCACGGTCTCCAGCCGCTCCGCGCCGATCTTGGTGCGGAGCGCCCGCACGTAGACGTCCACCACGTTCGATGCCGGGTCGAAGTCCATGTCCCAGGCATGTGAAATGAGCTGTTCCCGGGTCATGACCTGGCGCGGGTGCCGCAGGAAGACCTCGAGCAGGGAGAACTCGCGGGACGTGAGGTCCGCGTCGCTGTCCCCGCAACGGACGCGCCGGCTGCGGAGATCCAGTTCCATGTCCCCGTGGCTGAGCTTCATCACCGGCGTTGAGTCGCCGTCGTCGGTGAGGCGGAGCCTGACCCTTGCGAGGAGTTCGGCGAACTGGAAGGGCTTGGTCATGTAGTCGTTGGCGCCGCTTTCGAGCCCGTACACGGTGTCCGCCACCGAATCGCTGGCGGTCAGGACGATGACAGGCGTCTTGGACCCCTCGCCCCGGAGCCGCTCCAGCACCTCGAAACCGCTGAGGGTGGGGAGACCGATGTCGAGGATCAGCATGTCGAACTCACCGGAGCGTGCCAGCAGGAGGGCGGAGGCGCCGTCGTCCACCACCAGGCAGGTGTACGCCGCGGCGCGCAGCCCTTTCTCAATGAACTCGGCGATCCGACGGTCATCTTCCGCAATCAGGATCCGGCTCATGGCTTCTCTTTCTGTGGCTGGTCAGCTGGTGGTGCCTCTAGTGCCGCGTCCCTGGTCCTGTCGGGGGCTTCATCCCGTTCAGCATGGCCGTTGGGCCCTTGTTCAGGAGCGGGTACCGTTATGCCGAACGTGGCACCCTGCCCCTCGTTGCTCCGTACCCAGGCAGTCCCGTGGTGGGCCTCGGCGATGCTGCTCACGATTGCCAGCCCGAGGCCGGCACCGGGCCGCGAGTTGTCATCCCGGCGGGCAGCCTCGCCCCGATGGAAACGGCCGAAGATGCGCGCCGCTTCCTCACGGTTCACGCCTATCCCTTCGTCTGCCACCCACACCGAGAAGGCACGTTCCTGCCCCGAACCCTCAAAGCGTGATCCCAGCCGGACTGTGGTACCTTCCGCCGAGTACTGGCAGGCGTTGGTGGCCAGCTGCAGGACAGCCTGGGTGATCCGCTGCGGATCCACGCTGATGTGGCCTTCGGCGATTTCCAGGATGGGCCAGCCCCGGTCCCCGAGTGTCTGTGCCTTCGCCTCGATGTCCAGCAGCAAGGCGGCAGCATCCGTGCTCCGCAGCTGCGTGAATCCGGGGCGGTCCACCTTGGCCAGCAGCAACAGGTCCGAGACGATCCGGCCCATCCGGCCGAGTTCGTCATCGACCAGCGCCAATGTCCGTTGGCGCTCCGCGGGGCTGTCCGACATCAGTTCCAGGTGGCCGCGGATGACGGTGATGGGCGTCCGGAGTTCATGGGAGGCGTCGTCGACGAAGGCCCGCTGGGTCCGGTAGGCAGCTTCCAGCCGGTCCAGCATGGTGTTGAACGTCAGTGCCAGCGCGGAGATGTCGTCATTGCCCTGCACCGGAACCCTGGCGGTCAGGTCCGATTCTGAAATGTCGGCCGCCACCCGGCGCACTTCACGGATGGGACCGAGGATCTGCCCAGCCACCAGCCACGCGATACCTGCCGTGACAGCAAGCCCGCCGAGGGATACGAAGAAGATCGTCACAGTGGTGCTGGCAACCTGCGACTCGCGGGGGGCCATGTAATCGCCGACGATCAGATATCCCGTGTCGGCGCCCGACTCAACAGGCAACCGGGCCCAGTGCATTTCACCCGCAGGGGTCTCTGCGATCCCGGCCGAGGCCTGCCCGGCGCGGATGGCGTCCAGCAATGCCGTGTCAGCCGGCAGCTGGTGGCGCGCATCCGGCGAACCCATTGCCCCGCTGGGCGTGTACAGCACGCGCTGGCCGACGCTGCCAAGGATGACCTCTCCCGACGCCGCGGATTGCCGGCTCAGATACCTCTCGAGCATTTTTTCTATGGACGTGAACGGTTTGGCCGTGGTGGGGTCAACGCCTTCCTTAGCGAAGGCCCGGAATTCCTGCATCTCCTGCGCGATTGCCTGATGCGCCTGGCCCCGGGCCTGGTTCACCATCAACGAGCGGACTGTCAGCAGAACGGCCAGCAGCGTCAGCGCCGTCGTCAGCAAAATCCATCCAGCGATCCGCCAGCGTGCCGGAACCCGGGACCCGAGGCGGTTGTTCGCCGCACGGGTGCGGGGGGCGCGCGCAGGAACCTGAGGTGTGGAAGCAACGGCAGGAAGTTGCTCGGTGGCTGCCGGTTCCCGCATGGCTGTGGTGTGGTTCATCATCTAGTCCCCGTCATCGAACGCGTCATCATCGTCTTCAATCACAACCGGCGGTGCCACGGGCGCCGGCGGTACCTGCGCCGGCGGCGGAGCCGCGGGGGGCGGTGCGGCGGGAGCCGGCGCGGCCGGTGGTTCCGCCGGCGCGGGCGGGGCCAGGGGCTCAGCTGGAGCCGGGACGCCCGGCTCGGAGGCTGCCGGCGGCGCAGGAGGTTCCAGCCCGGGGGCCGGCTTGCCGTCCGGACCGGCTTCCATCAGGACAGGCTGTGAATCGATGTCAGGCGGGCCTGCGGGGGCGGCGAGGAGGCTGCCTGCCACCGCGAGCAGCACCGGAATGACCAGTACGGCCGCCAGGACTGCGATGCGTCGAATCATTTGCATGCCTTTATGCTTACAGGCCCTGATGAGGGACTCATGAAACGGGCATGAAGAAACCTTCATCAACGCGGGGTCACTTCACGCCCAACAGAGGCCGGCAAAATCATATGGTCGTTGCAACATCTGATTTCTGGAGGTTGCCATGCCGAGTGGTTTTCGGGCGCCCGATGCGCTGAAGGATGAATTCTTTTCACTTCTGCGGAAGGGGGTGTCGGTGAAGGAAGCGTCTGCCCGGATTGGGGTGTGGCGCAGTAATACGCAACGGTGGCTGGATAAAACTGGCGGGATGCGGATGCGTATGGGTGTTGACGGTGGCGTTGAGTCCGGCCCGGTGCCGGCTGTTCAGCCGGGCTCGAACCGGCTTGATTTGGTGGACCGGGCGGTGATCATGATCCGGGTCCGCGAGGGCGTCAAGGCCGCAGCGATCGCCCGGGAAATCGGCAGGGACAGGTCGGTGGTGTGGCGGGAAATCCAGCGGAACACGTGTGCTGATGGGACGTATCAGGCCGATGTGGCCCAGATTCGTTCCCATCAACGGGCCAGGCGTCCCAAACCCTTCCGGCTTCAGAACCCGGATCTGGCCAGATACGTAGAGGACGCCATGGATGATGGCTGGTCACCGAAGCTGGTGTCCTTGGTTCTGAAGCAGACCTTCGGTCACGATGAGAGCATGCAGATCAGCCATGAAACGATCTACCAAAGCCTCTATGTCCAGGGTCGGGGCGAGTTACGCAAGGATCTCTACCGGTGTCTGAGCACCAGCCGGAGCAAACGAACGCCCCGCGGTGAGCGGCCGCGGGGTGCCGCCGGCCAGCACTACAAGGACGCTCCGAAGATCTCAGAACGTCCCGCCGAAGCCGCTGACCGGGCCGTGCCAGGGCATTGGGAAGGCGATCTCATCATCGGCAAGGACGGCCGCAGCGCCATCGGCACCTTGGTCGAACGCAGCACCCGCTACACGGTCCTGTTGCACCTTCCCTCCCGGCACACCGCCCAGGAAGTCGCCGATGCCACGATCACCCAGATGCGCCGACTCCCGGACCAGCTGGTCAAAACAGTCACGTGGGACCGCGGCACCGAAATGGTGCAGTACCCCCGCATCGGATGGCCCTGGACGCGGGGGTCTACTTCTGCGACCCACACTCACCCTGGCAACGCGGAACCAACGAGAACACCAACCGGCTGCTGCGCCACTGGTTCGAAAAAGGCACGGACCTCTCCGGCTTCACTGCAGCGGACCTCGAAACCATCGCCAACAAACTCAACAACCGGCCCCGCCCAACACTTGACCTCGAGACCCCCAAACAACGCATGCGCCAACTCATCGCCAACGCAGCTTGACCCCAAAGTTGCAACGACCCATTGACTTTGAGGCCCCGAAACGGGCAGGAAGTGACCCCGCGTTTCTTGTGGCAATGACTCTGGCGCTAGATTTGCACCCATGACTGAAGCCACTTCCAACGAAGACAGCCGCGGGACCATCCTGGTCATCAACGGACCCAACCTGAACCTGCTGGGTACCCGCGAACCGGAAAAATACGGCACCTCCACCCTTGCCGATGTGGAACAGTTGGCCGCCGCCACGGGTGAGGCACACGGATTCACCGTGGAATGCGTCCAGTCAAACCACGAGGGCGTCCTGCTGGACGTCATCCACGCAGCCCGCGGCACCGCCGTCGGAATTGTGCTCAACGCCGGCGCCTTTACCCACACTTCTGTTGCCCTGCGTGACGCCCTTGCCGCCGTGCAGGTTCCGGCAGTGGAGGTGCACATCACCAATGTGCACCAGCGCGAGGAGTTCCGGCACCATTCGTTCCTGTCACCGGTCTGCGCAGCGGTGATCGTGGGAGCTGGCGTGTTCGGCTACAAGCTGGCCATCGACTACCTGGGCGAAACGCTGTAGCCCGCTCCCCCTTGGGTGCCTACTTCTGGATGCACTGCCCGGAGGAAACAGGGGCACTCATGCCCGCGGCCTGGGACGCCACCGGGTAGAGGTCATCCATGGTGATGGCGAACCCCATCTCGGTGCCGGAGGTTGCCTTGGCGAAGATTACGCCCGCCACCAGGCCGTCCGTGGTCAGCAGCGGACCGCCGGAGTTGCCGGGCTGGACGTCACCTGCCAGGCGGTAGATCTCCTCGGGGGACGGGTTGTTCCCGTAGATATCCGGGACCAGCACCGAGGCGATGTCCTGGACCGTTGCCGGTTTGGACATGAACGGGCCGCCGTGGGGGTACCCGGCGAACGCGGCCGGGCTGCCCGCCGGAAGGTCCGTGGTCAGTCCCAGAGGCTCTGACCTCAGTCCATCAACGGCCACCACAGCGAGGTCATGTTTGGTGTCGAAGTAAACCACGCGCCCGGGCATCGCCCCGCCGCCGGCCAGCTCGACAACCGGCTCCGACACGCCCGCCACCACATGCGCGTTGGTGACCACCCGGCCCGGCGAAACCACAAAGCCCGTGCCCGTCTGGTTCTGGCCGCACTGGTAGGCGGTTCCCGCGATTTTCAGGACGGATTCAGCGGCCCGGTTCAGTGCCGCGGTATCGGTGCTGGCGTTCGGTACTGCTACCTGCGGGGCCTGGTCCAGCCCCTCGATCAGCGTGGGAATTCCGTTGCCAATCACCGTTGAACGCAGCTGGGCCATGGTGGCCTTCAGCGGAACAGGGGTCAGGCCGTCGATGTACCGGATGACCTTGGACTCAGCCAGCTGCTGGGAAACAAACGGAACGCCCAGGGAGCTGATGCTGAAAGCCAGCATGGACATGACCAAGGCCGAGACCACCACATTGGCTGCGCCGCCTATAAGCCGGTCCGCTGCGCGCAGCGGCCGGATCCGCACGGCGCCGCGGATTTTCCGCCCGATCATGGTCCCCGTGCCGTGCCCCACGGCCATCAGTACGACGGCGGCGGCCACGATTGCGGTGAGCCTCCAGCCGGAGTCGTCCACAAAGTCGCTGACCAGCGGAACGGCAAAAAAGGCGGCCACGGCGCCTGCGGCAAAACCCACAATTCCGCCCAGTGTCACCAGAAACCCGTTGCGCAGGCCATAGATCAGGTACGACAGCAGGGCCAGGATCAGCACCAGGTCCAGAACGGTCAAGCCAAACACCAAGGCTCCTTATTTACGGTTGACTCCCAATTCTAGTGGCGCTGGCTGACATTATTCTGTGGATTCCCGCCGCACCGGGGCCAGCCCTACGTAAAAGCCCACGCAGTGTGAGGTAAGCGTCCTCCGGCAGTTCAAACAGGCCTCCGGACCGGCGCTTCACGGCGAATCGGCTGCCAAGTACGTCACAGAACCGCCAAAATTCTGAAACAATGGCACAAGCGCCACAGCCGAAACTTTTATTCAGGAGATTTTATGGACATCGAGGTACTGCGCCGAGCGCCCCTTTTCGCCACGCTCGACGACGAAGCGTTCCGTTTGCTGACGGATGAGCTGACCGAGGTGGACCTTTCCCGCGGCGCCTCAGTGTTCCGCGAGGGCGATCAAGGGGACCAGCTCTACTTCATCGTCTCCGGCAAGGTGAAGCTTGGCCGTACCTCCCCCGACGGCAGGGAATCCCTCCTCGCCATCCTGGGCCCGGGTGAACTGTTCGGCGAAATGGCACTGTTTGACCCCAGCCCCCGCACGGCCACTGCAACGGCCGTCTCCGAAACCCGCCTGGCCGGCCTGAAGAACGAGAGCCTCAACGCCCTCCTGCGCACCCGCCCGGAGGTCTCGGCCCAGCTGCTGCAGGCCCTGGCCCGCCGCCTCCGCCGCACCAACGACTCCCTGTCCGATCTGGTCTTCTCCGATGTTCCCGGCCGCGTTGCCAAAGCGCTTTTGGACCTCGCCGACCGCTTCGGCCGCCCGGCAACTGACGGCGTCCTGGTGGCCCACGAGCTCACGCAGGAAGAGCTGGCCCAGCTGGTGGGCGCGTCCCGCGAGACGGTCAACAAGGCCCTGGCCGAGTTCGTGCAGCGCGGCTGGCTCCGTCTCGAGGCCCGCGCCGTGGTCATCCTGGACATGCAGCGCCTCCGCCAGCGCTCCCGCTAAACGAGCTAGTCTGCCGGCCCGAGGCCGACATCCTCCGCGTGCTGCTCCTTCGTCGCTTTGACGCACGCTTCCGGATGCCGGACCTCGGGCCTTTCTGCGTCCGCTGCCCAGGGCGCGCGGCCAAGGCGGGCATAAAATTAAGTCAGAGCGTTTGCGCTGGGCGGCAGTCTTTCGCGTAGGAGCGCATCGGGATCCAGAGGTCGCTCAGCGACCGAAGGTTCCCCTATGGGTCGTGTCTAAGCGACGGCGGAAGGCTGACGGACAGCCGACAGACTGGGTGACCGGGGTTAGCGGTCGCGCTGGGGATCGCCGGCTACGGTTTTCGCGGCTTCGACTTCGAGCATCAGCTTGCCGTCCTCTTCCACGAGCGCCGGCTGGTAGACGTGCGGCTTGCGCTTGTAGCTGAGGTAGGCGATGCAGCCGTTCGCAGCGGCCATCTTCTCGAGCATGATCTCGGACCCGGGCACCAGGAGTTGGCTCAGGGTCAGGCCAACGGTGTTTTCCTGGCCCACTTCATCGCCGAGGTTGGTGGTGTCCCGTTCGGCGATCACCTTCGTGGCGCACACCCAGCGGCCCCACACGCCCTTGTTTTCCAGCAGCGTGGGCTGCTGGTTCATGGGCACCGTGGCGGCGAAGTAGCGGGTGTCGAACCGGTGGTGCGCGAAGTCCGGGCTGCGCCAGTTGACCAGCGGCTTGAGCAGGTCGGTCCGTAAATACAATCCGCGCTTGGACAGCAACTCGCTGAACGTCTTCTCCTGATCGGCTACGGCCACGCGGGCACGCATCCACTCCTGGCTTGACGTGGCTTCCACGGTGCTGGACATGTCAGGACCGGCCAGCAGCACCCCGGTTTCCTCGAACAGTTCGCGGATGGCGCCCACCACGTGCCGCCGCGCCAGCCCGACGTCGGCCGTTCCCATCTGCTCAGCCCAGTACTGGGGTGAGGGGCCCAGCCAGCCGATGGCGTCGTCGTCGGACGCGTCCAGCGAGCCGCCGGGGAAGGCAAGCACCCCCAGCGGCGAGGAACCCGGCCGGTAGCCGAGCCACGTTTCCAGACCCGTCGGAGAATCGCGCAGCAGGATGACGGAGGAAGCGTAGCGGGCGGCACGCGGGGTCCGCTCACCGTGGTCTATCCAGCTTCGTGCCGCCCCTTCAAGATCTGGCGGGAGGACAAACAGGCGTCGGGCGAGCTGAGGCAAAGGAAGCGACCGGTCCTAGCTGAATTCGGCGATCAGTTCGACCTCGACCGGCGAGTCGAGGGGCAAAACTGCCACGCCGACGGCGGAACGGGCGTGCTGCCCCGCCTCGCCCAAGACGCGTCCCAGGAGGTCGGAGGCACCGTTGATGACACCGGGCTGCCCGGTGAAGGTGGGATCGGAGGAGACGAATCCCACAACCTTGACGATCCGGGTAATCCTGTCGAGGTCGCCGATGACGCTTTTCACGGCCGCCAGCGCGTTCACGGCGCAGATGGCTGCGAAGCGCTGGGCGTCCTCGGGCGACACTGTGGGCTCCTCGGCGTAGCCTTCGGTACCGGTGGACACCTTGCCCGTGGCCTCAAGTTTGCCGTTCACAAACGGCAACTGGCCGGAGGTGTAGACGTGGTTGCCGGAAATCACGGCAGGTACGTAGGCGGCTACCGGAGCTGCAACCTCCGGCAGGGTCAGTCCCAGTTCGGCGAGGCGTTGCTCGACGGCCGAAACGGGCGTTGCAACCGGGGTTGAATCCTGTGAATCTGTAGAGCCCGAAGTGGTTTCTGCGGGGGTGCTCATTGCTACTGCTTCTCCCTCTTAAGGTAAGCAACCAGGCCGTTGCCGTCAGGTCCGGTGACGACCTGCACAAGCTCCCAGCCGTCCTCTCCCCACTGGTCCAGGATCTGCTTTGTGGCGTGAATAATGAGCGGAATCGTGGCGTACTCCCATTTGGTCATGAAAGAAAGACTAGTCCTTGCCGGTAAAGTGGAAAACATGGTGACTCGTAAGAACCCCATTTTCGACACAGCCACTACCCTCGGAAAGATTTTAGTCTTCCTTGGCGTGAGCGCTATTTGCGGTGTCCTGGTGGCTGGCCTGCTGGTTCCGGCTGCGGCCGTCTCCGGCAGTGCAGCAAGCGGTTCGATCGAGTTCTTCGACACCCTTCCGGCTGAGCTGCAGGTTGACCCGCCGAGCCAGTCAACCAAGATCCTCGCCGCGGACGGCAGCCTGATCGCGAACCTCTACGAGGAAAACCGCACCAAGGTAGCCCTGGACCAGATCTCGCCGTTCATGAAGGACGCCGTCATCGCTGTCGAGGACAGCCGGTTCACCGAGCACGGCGGCGTGGACACCACGGGCATCCTCCGCGCCCTTGTGAGCACGGCCCGCGGGAACAAGCAGGGTGCCTCCACCATCACCCAGCAGTACGTGAACAACGTCCTGAACTCCAACCTCGCCGCGGCCGGCAAGGACGAGGACATCAAGCTCAACGGTGTCAACAAGGGCGTGGGCGACAAACTCCGCGAGATGAAGCTCGCCATCGCCCTGGAGAAGGAATTCAGCAAGGACCAGATCCTTGAGGGTTACCTGAACATCGTCTTCTTCAACCGCGACGCCTACGGCATTGAAGCCGCGTCCAAGTTCTTCTTCAGCACCACCGCCAAGGACCTGACGCTTCCGCAGGCCGCCCTCCTGGCAGGCCTCGTCAACAGCCCCTCCGCCTTTGATCCCATCAACAACCCGGAGAACGCCCAACAGCGCCGCGACCTGGTACTGAGCCTGATGCTGGACCAGCAGAAGATCACCCAGGCCGATTACGACGCCGCCGTGGCCACGCCGGTGGAAACGAAGGTCACACCCTCCCGCCAGGGCTGCGCCTACGCCACCACAGCGCCGTACTTCTGTGATTACGTGCTCCACCTCCTGCTGAACAACCCGGCCTATGGTGCCGACCTCGAAGAGCGCACCAATGCTGTGTTCCGCGGCGGCCTGACCATCACCACCACGCTGGACGTCAACGCGCAGAACGTTGCCCAGGCTGAATCGGACGCTGCTGCCGGCGCCAACCCGGACAACTGGGGCGCCTCGATCGTCTCCGTGCAGCCCAACAGCGGCAAGATCCTGAACATGGCGCAGAACACGTCCTTCCTGCCGGTTGAGGGCAAGTTCAACCAGACCCAGAACTTCAACGTGGACAAACTGGACAAGGACGGCAACGACCTCAACGGCCTGGGCGGTTTCCAGCCCGGTTCCACCATGAAGCCCTTTACGTTCGCCCAATGGCTGAACGAGGGCAAGACCATCAACGCGAACATCAACGCTTCCGTGCGCCGGTATCCACAGAACTTCCCGTGGAAGAACACCTGCCCGGAGCCCACCGTGGGCTGGTATGACGCCAGGGTTTCCGGCAGCTTCGACCTGCAGAACTCCGACGAGGGCTACTACCGGAACATGACCGTCCTCTACGGCCTGATGAACTCGATCAACACCGCAACGTTCGCGTCCGCGGCACAGGTTGACCTCTGCGGTATCCAGAAGATCGTGGATGCCGTGGGTATCCACGGTGGCCTGCCCACGGCTGAGGACCCCAACCCCAAGGTCAAGATGACCACCCTGGCCAACCTGATCGGTTCCACCCAGACAGCCCCGCTGACCATGGCCTCTGCATTCGCCACGTTCGCCAATGACGGCAAGTACTGCGAGCCCATCGCCATCACCTCGGTCACGGACCAGACCGGCGCGCAGCTTCCGGCGCAGTCCACCAGCTGCCGGGACGCCGTCAAGCCCGAGGTTGCCCGAGGCGTCGCCTACGCGATGCAGGAGGTGCTCAACGGAGGCTCGGGTTCCCTGATCCAGCCCCGCCTGTCCACCAAGACCAACTTCCCGGTGGCTGCCAAGACCGGCACCAACGACTCCAACGGCTCCACCTGGGTGGTCGGTTACACCACCGGCGTGTCCACCGCGGCGTGGTTCGGCGACCCGCTGGCTGACCAGCTCCGCCCGGGCCGGAACCTGACAATCAACGGCAAGTTCTACAAGGCTATTGACGGCTACATGATCGCCGGGCCCATGTTCTCCAAGTACATGGCCCAGGTGGCACCGGCGTACGGCACGAATCCGTTCACTGCGCCGCCCTCCAACATGCTGAACGGGACACCGGCCAGGACAACACCGAACACGCCGTCATCACCGGCCACGGCGCCGGCCCCTGCACCGGCGCCCACCACTGCGCCTTCGGCGGATCCTGCTCCGGGCAACAGCGAAAAGAAGGACTAGCCGCTGATGGCATTCAGCCCTGCTTTGGCCAGCCGCGCCCGGAACATCGGGCGCGGCTTTGCCGTCACCGCCGCCGCCGGAACCACGGCCGGCCTCGCCGCGTTCGGCTACGGGCTCTGGGAGAAAAACCAGTTTGTCCTGCGTGAGGAAACGCTGCCCATCCTGCCCGCGGGCCAGGCACCGTTCAGGGTCCTGCACCTGAGCGACATCCATTTTGTTCCCGGGCAGGACACCAAGGCGCAATGGCTCGAATCGCTGGCCTCGCTGAAGCCGGACCTGGTGGTCAACACCGGAGACAACCTCAGCCATGCCAAGGGCGTTGACCCGCTGCTGAAGGCACTGCGCCCGCTGCTGGAATTTCCCGGCGTGTTCGTTCCGGGCTCCAACGACTACTACGCCCCTACCTTGAAGAATCCCGCCACCTACCTGCTGGGTCCGTCCAGGGCGAAGCACAACCCGGTCGAGCTGGACTGGCCGCGGCTGCGCTCGGGGTTCGGCATGGGCGGCTGGGTTGACCTCACCAACCGGCACCAGTCGATAGTGCTCAACGGGATCCGGTTCGATTTCTCCGGCGTGGACGATCCGCACCTGAAGCGGGAGCGCTACGCCGGCTGGCCCCGGGGCACCCGCAACCAGGACCAAAACGCCCACCTCCGCGTCGCCGTCATCCACGCCCCGTATCAGCGTGTGCTGGACCACTTCACCCAGGACGGCGCGGACCTGCTCCTCGCCGGCCACACCCATGGCGGCCAGCTCTGCATCCCGGGCTACGGCGCACTGGTGTCCAACTGCGATCTCCCCACGTGGCGGGCCAAGGGCCTGAACGACTGGGAAAGCAACGGACGTACGACGCCGGTGAACGTCTCGGGCGGTATCGGCACCTCCCGTTTCGCTCCCATCCGCATCGCCTGCAAGCCCGAAGCTGTCCTGCTGACACTTACTTCACGCGAATAATCCCGTAGCGAGTGAGTCCTCTCACTCCATGGCATAGGGTAGTTGCTACGGGAAACTACATTCGTTTTAGAGTATGAGAAGCGGGCATGGCCAAGCAGACCTCATTTTTTAGATCCATCAGCCGTCTTTACCCCCACGTCAAGCCGATTATCCCCCGCCTGGTGCTGGGGCTTGTCTGTGCGTTGCTGGCGAGCATCGTTGCGCTGACCATCCCCCAGGTGCTCCGTGTCCTGGTCAATGAGTCGCTCAAACCGGGCGGCGCCTCGAGCGCGGTGTGGATGGCCGCCGTCGTCATCCTTGCCCTTGGTATCACCGAGGCGGTCCTCGTGGCGCTCCGCCGGCAGTTCGTGATCAACCCGGCCACCACCGTGGAGACGAACATGCGGGTGACCTTGTATGGGCATCTGCAGGACCTGACGGTGTCCTTCCATGACCGGTGGGGTTCGGGGCAGTTGCTCTCCCGCGCCATGACGGATCTGAACTTCCTGCGCCGCTGGATGGCGTTCGGGGCCATCATGCTGGTGGTCACCACACTGACCGTGATCATCGGCATCGCCGTCATGTTCTCCATGAGCTGGCAACTGGCCTTGATCTTCCTGGCCGCAGCTGTGCCAATCATGGCGTTCAGCTTCCGTTTCCGTACCCGCTTCAGCAAGGTGGCCCGCCGCAGCCAGGACCAGGCGGGCGATCTCGCCACCACGGTGGAGGAATCTGTCCACGGCATCCGGGTCCTGAAGGCGTTCGGCCGGAGCCGCGAGGCCCTGGAGAATTTCAACGAACAGGCGGAGGAACTCCGCCAGACCGAGATCGCCAAAGCCCGGCATCAGGCCACGTTCACCATGGTGGTCACCCTGCTGCCCGAACTGGCCCTCGGCGCAGGCCTGGTGGTCGGTGTGATGCTGGTAGCCAGCGGCGAGCTGAGCATCGGCGCCCTGGTGGCCTTCTTCGCCACTGCCGCAGTCATGGCCACACCGGTGGAGTTCTCCGGCATGCTGCTGGCCATGGCGCTCACGGCCAAAACAGCCCTGGACCGGCACTTCGAGGTCATGGACACGGCAAACACCATCACCAGCCCGGCGTCGCCGCGAAAGCCCGCGCAGCTCAGGGGCGCCCTCAGCTTCAACAACGCCACTTTCGCCTTTGAGGATGCCCCGGACAAGCCCATCCTCAAGGACATCAACCTGGACGTCCGGCCAGGCGAAACCATGGCGCTGGTGGGCATCACCGGAAGCGGCAAGAGCGCACTGATCCAACTGGTGCCCCGGCTGTACGACGTCACCGCCGGTTCCATCACCATCGACGGCGTGGACCTGCGCGAGTTCGACGTCGAGCAGCTCCGCCGCCTGGTTGCCGTAGCTTTCGAGGACACCACGCTGTTCTCAAGTTCTGTGCGCGACAACGTGCTGCTGGGCGCGCAGGACCGCACCGATGAAGCCCTGGACGAGGCCCTGGACGTGGCGCAGGCGCACTTTGCGTACTCGCTCCCGGAGGGTGTGGACACCCTGATCGGCGAGGAGGGCCTGAGCCTGTCCGGCGGCCAGCGCCAGCGGCTCGCCCTGGCCCGTGCCATCGCAGCACGGCCTCGCGTCCTGGTGCTGGATGATCCGCTGTCCGCCCTTGACGTCCACACCGAGGAGTTGGTGGAAACGCGGCTCCGAGCGGTCCTGAAGGACACCACCACCCTGATCGTGGCGCACCGCCCGTCCACTGTTGCCCTGGCCGACCGGGTGGCGTTGCTCGAGGGCGGCCGGATCGCCGCCGTCGGAACCCACACCGAACTGTTGGCAAACAGCCCCCACTACCGCTACGTCATCGCCAGCCTGGACCGGGAACCACGTGACCTGGATTCGGAACTTTCGGAGCTTGAGGAAGAGGCAGATTCAAAGTCAGAGGAAATCACGCGATGACCACCACCACCTTCGGCACCGCCAACGAGGACAACGCCCACCTCAGCAAGAGCGACAGTAAGACCGTACGACGGCGGTCGCTCGCCCTGCTTGCCGTGCTGATCCGTCCCGTGCGCCTCAAGTTCTGGCTGACGATCGCCATGGTGGTCCTCTCGCAGGCCGCCCGCGTCGCCGGGCCGGCGCTGATCGCGTTCGGCATCGACCGCGCCCTCCCGGCCCTGCGTGCCGGGGACAACGTGCCGCTGGTGCTCACCGGCGTCGCGTACCTGCTTGCCGCTATCGCGACGGCGGGACTCACCGCTTTGTACGTCACCGCCACCGCACGGCTCAGCCAGGCCATGTTGCTGGACCTGCGGGTCCGGGTCTTCCAGCACACCCAGCGGCTCAGCCTCGAATTCCACGAAAAGTACACCTCAGGCAGGATCATTGCCCGGCAGACCTCGGACCTGGAGGCCCTGCGCGAACTCCTCGATTCCGGCGTCAGCTCATTGGCCTCGGGCATGCTGTTTATGGTCTTCACTGCCATCACCGTCTTCGCGCTCGACTGGCGCAGTGGACTGCTGGTGCTCGCAGCGGGCGTACCCATGTACTTCCTGGCCCGCTGGTACCAAAAGCACTCCCAGATCGCTTTCCGCGAATCACGGGTGGTTTCAGCGCGCCTGATCGTGCACTTCGTGGAAACCATGACCGGGATCCGTGCTGTGAAGGCCTTCCGCAAGGAACGCGAGAACGCCGAACAGTTCGGCAAATACTCGGATGACTACCGGCGGGTCACCGTACGGTCCATCAACCTGAACGGCATCTTCCAGCCGGGCCTGGTGCTGATCGGCAACGTCTGCGTGGCCGTGGTGCTCCTGTTCGGCGGCTTCCGGGTACTCGGCGGGGATCTGGCCGTCGGCGTCCTGCTGGCCCTCATCCTGTCCACCAAGCGGTTCTTCCAGCCGGTGGACCAGATGGCCATGTTCTACAACTCCTTCCAAAGTGCCCAGGCTGCCCTGGAGAAGGTGTCCGGCCTGTTGGAGGAGGTTCCCACGGTCAGGCCGCCCAAAAATCCTGTGACCCTCCAGCATGCCCGGGGCACCATCGACTTCAAGAGCGTGGAATTCCGCTACGGCGATGGCCCCATCATCATTCCCAGCATGGACCTGCACATCGTCGCCGGCCAGACCGTCGCCCTGGTCGGTCAGACCGGCGCCGGCAAGTCCACGCTGGCTAAGCTCATTGCCCGTTTCTACGACGTCACAGCGGGCTCCCTGACGCTGGACGGCGTGGACCTACGGAACCTCAGCACCACCGATCTGCGCCGGAACATCGTGATGGTCACCCAGGAGGCGTTCCTGTTCAGCGGCTCCGTGGCGGACAACATCGCCCTTGGCCGGCCTGAAGCTTCCCGCGAAGAAATCGAAGACGCCGCCCGTGCCGTGGGGGCCCACGAATTCATCACGGAACTGCCGGAAGGATATGACACCGATGTCAACAAGCGCGGTGGCAGGGTCTCCTCAGGTCAACGGCAGCTCATCAGTTTCGCCCGCGCCTTCCTGGCCCGTCCTGCGGTGCTGATCCTGGACGAAGCCACGTCATCCCTGGACATCCCTTCCGAGCGGCTGGTCCAGAGTGGCCTGGCGCGCCTGCTGCGGTCCACCGTCGGTCCTGGCCCTACTGCCGGCGGCACCGCGTCGGCTGAGGGTTCTGAATCCACCACAGCCGGCGGCCGGACTGCGCTGATCATCGCGCACCGGCTTTCCACCGTGGAAACGGCTGACCGCGTCCTGGTGGTCCACGACGGACGCATTGTGGAGGACGGCACACCGGCTGACCTGATCGGCGGCGGCGGACGGTTCGCAGACCTCCATGGCGCCTGGAAGGACTCCCTGGTCTAGGGATCCGGTCCCCCGTGCCCGCCGGGTTTCCCCATCTTTGAGGGGCGACGTCGGCGGTTCACCGTCGGATACGCGCTGTCGCTGGGCAAAGCGGGGGAACACCAGCGCCGCCGATTTCGCATCCAGGCCCGGCGTCGGCTATTCTTGTAAAGTTGCTTTTGCAGCGGATCGGGATGTGGCGCAGCTTGGTAGCGCGCGTCGTTCGGGACGACGAGGTCGCAGGTTCAAATCCTGTCATCCCGACCAAAGGAAAGAGGGTCTCCCCGGGAAGACCCTCTTTTTTGTCACTTTTTCGCATCGGTCAGGGCACAGAAAAGCCCCGGTGCTTGGGACTCGTGCACCGGGGCTTCTCCTGTTGAGTGGTTACTTAGGCCGGGTCGGGCCAGATGCCGGTGTAGGTGGTGTAAGCAGTGCCCTTGCCCTTCTTATCGGCCTTCGAGGAAGCCGGGTCCGGCCAGATGCCGGTTGCTGCCGATACACCTGAGGAGTCAGATACGGAACCTGCGGACAGGACGGCCGGGGCCGCTGCGGAGAATGCCAAGGCGCCTGCCAGGACGGCAGCCGCAGCTATCTTCTTAAACATATGTAGTCCTCAATACGAGTCGGATTCGTTACAAAGTCAGCACGTCCTTGTTGACACCTATTGTAAAATGTCTTCCACAGGGACTGTCAAGCTTTGTGTACATATGCTGTCCAGAATAAGGAGGATTTCCCGTGGGCAACGGATTCGGGGAGAAGCTCCGAGCAGAGCGGCTCGAACGTGGGCTGACCCAGGCCGAACTGGGTAGGGACCTCTATTCCCCGAGCTACATTTCTCTCCTGGAAACCGGCCGCAGGGAGCCTACGGCCGAGGTCATCGAGGAACTGGCCCGCCGGTTGGAACTCGCGCCGAAAGCCCTGGAAGCCTGGAGCCAGCCAATCACCGTCAGTGACGCCGAGTATGTACTGGCAGGCCTCTACGCGCGGCAGGCTTGGGACCTGAGAGATTACCCGCTCGCCGCCAGCCATGCAGCCAACGCGGCCCAAATTGCCCTCGAAGGGAAAAACACCAGCGCCTGGTGGAACATGACCTACATGCAAGCAGAATGCTTGCTCAAGCACGGCGACCTCCAGGAGTGCCAGCAGATCGTGGAGCGGTTGCTGGAGCATCCCATGGCAAGGGAGTCAGCGGGCCTCGGCGTAAGGGCCCGGCAGATGCTTGCTGCAGTGTTCCACCGCCAGGGCCAACTGTCCCTCGCAGTAGACCATGCACTTGAAGCCGTGAACCTTTCATCCCAACTGCCCCAAAGTTCGACGGTCTCCATCGGGGCACACCGCATCCTCATCGGTGCACTGGCAGAGAGCGGCCGGCTGGACGAGGCGTGGCGCTACTGCCAGGTTCTGGCGGAGCACGTGGACGAAAATGCGATGGCCCAACTCGCGGGCGAAGTGGCCTGGGTGATCGGCAACGTCGCATTTATTCGCCACGACTACACCGAGGGTGTCAAACACCACGAGCGTGCGGCCAAACTGTTGTCACCAGCCAATGACATTGAACTGTGGGCACGCTTCAACAAGGCCTCGGCAACTGTGCGGCTCTCAGCCGGGATTGTGGAGCCGGAGACATTGGCTTCCATTGAACGAGCGGAACTTGCCTTTTCCATCGTCAACGGCACCAAAGGCGATGAGCTGGAGGTCGCCTTCATCCGCGCCCGCTGGCTGTACCTCACCGGGGATATCGTCGCCGCCATCCAGAAGTTGCGCGAGATCCATGCCGAGGCCGATTCGCTGGCCAAGCACACCGCGGGCGAGGTAGCTCTCCTGCTGGGCAAATCCCTCAAGGCAGCCGGCGAACCTGACGAAGCCCTCGTGTATCTTCACGAAGCTCAGAAGGACTTCAGCTCAGCCGGGGCCCAGGACAGGGTCCAGCAGGCACTGGACTCGATCCTGGAGATCCGGCTCGCCCAGGAGCGGTCGGCCGCCGCGGCGAAAAACGCCAAAGCAAGCTGACCGGAGCAGGCTGACGCGAAGGTCGGCCAACTCAAAAGACGGCTAGGAAAAAGCCTTGCCGGTCAGCTTCTCGTAAGCTTCTACGTAGCGGCTGCGGGTGCGGGCCACAACGTCCGCGGGCAACGCTGGCGGTGGGGTGTCCGAGTTCCTGTCCCAGCCGGACTCGGCCGAGGTCAGCCAGTCGCGGACATACTGCTTGTCATATGACGGCTGGGCTTTGCCCGGCTCATAGGTGGCTGCATCCCAGAAGCGGGAGGAATCCGGGGTAAGGACTTCATCGCCCAGGGTGATGGCGCCGGACACTGCGTCGTAGCCGAATTCCACTTTGGTGTCGGCCAGGAGGATGCCGCGTTCGCGGGCAATTTTCTCGGCCGCCGTGTAGATCTTCAGGGTCAGCTCACTGAGCCGCCCGGCGATGTCGTCGCCCACCATGGCCACAACGTCGTCATAGGAGATGTTCTCGTCGTGCTCCCCCACCTCGGCCTTGGCTGAGGGCGTGAAGATGGCCTGTTCCAGCCGTGACCCGTCCACCAGGCCCTCGGGCAACGGGATTTCGCAGACCGTCCCGTGGGCGTTGTACTCCAGCAACCCGGACCCGGTGAGGTAGCCGCGGGCGATGCACTCCACGGGGAACATGTCCAGCTTCTTGCAGATCATTGCGCGGCCCTCCACGGCCGCGGGCACGCCGTCCGCAACGGTGGACCCCAGCACGTGGTGGACCACGACAAGCTGATCGAACCACCAGAGGCTCAGCTGGGTGAGGATGCGGCCCTTGTCCGGGATCTCGCTCTCCAGGACGTGATCGAAGGCGCTGATACGGTCGCTGGCCACCACCAGGACGCAATCCTGCCCCACCTGCTGGCGGATGGCTTCGTCGGCCGGCTCGTAGAGGTCACGGACTTTGCCGGAGTAGATGTGCGTCCAGCCCGGCAGATCCAGGGTGGGGGTGTTGAAGCCGCGCTGCGGGATATTTTCGGTCATGCTATGCCTTCGCCTTCGTCACGGGCAGCGATGTGGTTGCCGTGGACGCAACCTTGATCTCGCCGCGGGCCGCCTTCCGTCCAATGTCGGTCCGGAACTGGGAGCCTTCGAGCTGAACCAGTTCCACGCCGTCGTACGCCCGTTCCCGGGCCTCCACGAGGTCCGTGCCGAGCGCAACAACCGCAAGCACCCGGCCGCCAGCGGAGACCACCTTGCCTTCGTCGTCGAGCGCGGTACCCGCATGGATCACGTGCACGCCCTCAAGGGCTTCCGCCTTCTTGAGGCCGCGGATGCGGTCGCCGGTGCGCGGCTTGTCCGGGTAGTTTTCGGACGCGACGACGACGGCGACGGCGGTCTCCTTGGACCAGCGCAGCTCCGCCGCTTTATCCAGTTCGCCCTTCGCGGCTGCCAGGAGCAGCGCACCGAGCGGGGTCTTGAGCCGGGCCAGGACCGCCTGCGTTTCGGGATCGCCGAAGCGGACGTTGAACTCGATGACCCGGGTGCCGCGCGAGGTCAGGGCCAGGCCAACGAACAGCACACCCACGAACGGGGTACCGCGGTGGGCCATCTCCTTGACGGTGGGCTGGGCGACGCGATCGATGACTTCGTCCACCAGTCCGGCGGGCGCCCATTCGAGCGGGGTGTACGCGCCCATGCCGCCGGTGTTGGGGCCTTCGTCGTTGTCGAAGATGCGCTTGAAGTCCTGCGCCGGGGAAAGCGCCACGGTGTTGCGGCCATCGCACAGCACGAAGACAGAGACCTCGGGGCCGTCCAGGAATTCCTCGATGACCACGGTTCCGCCGGCGTCGAAGCAGGCCTGGGCGTGTGCCAGTGCTTCGTCGCGATTCTTGGTGACCACAACGCCCTTGCCTGCTGCCAGGCCGTCATCCTTCACCACATACGGTGCACCGAAGGTGTCCAGCGCCGAGGCTGCTTCCTCCGCGTTCGTGGCCACCAGTGCCATGGCCGTGGGCACGCCGGCTTCGGCCATGATTTCCTTGGCGAATGCCTTGGAGGCTTCGAGCTGGGCCGCGGCCTTGCTGGGCCCGAAGACAGGAATACCGGCCTCACGGACTGCATCCGATACCCCGGCAGCGAGCGGGGCTTCGGGGCCCACCACCACGAGGTCGACGCCGAGCCTGGTGGCCAGCGCCGCGACGGCGTCGGGATCATTCCCGTCGACCTTGTGGGTGGGGACCAGTTTGCTGATGCCGGCGTTGCCGGGAGCAGAGTGGACCTCGGACACGTTGGGGTCGGCGAGCAGGGAGCGGACAATGGCGTGTTCGCGGCCTCCGGGGCCGATGACGAGTACCTTCACAGTCTCCAAGGGTACTTTGTGCACCCTGCCCGCTCCTAAGCTGTGTCCCTGCCCGGCGATCGTTTGCGGCATCGGCTACGAACCCAAGGCATGAAGAAGCTTCAGAACTGGCTCAAGGGTCCCACCGCCATGGCCGCGCTGGCCGGCGTGGTGGCGGCCGCCGTCGTACTTTCCGTCGCGGAGCTGATCGGGGCGTTCTTTACGGCGCGGGCCACTCCCGTGATCGCGCTGGGGTCCACCTTCATCGATTTCACGCCGCCGTGGATGAAGGATTTTGCCATCGCAACGTTCGGCACCAATGACAAGGCCGCGCTGTTCGTGGGCATGGGGCTGACCATCTTCCTGCTGGCCTGCGTGCTGGGCGTGGCGGCCTACCGGAAGTGGGCGCTGGGCGTGGCGGGTGTCCTGTTCATGGGGGCGGTGATCGTGGCCAGCGTGGTCACGCGGGCAAGCGTCAAACCGCTCGACGCCGTCCCCACCGTTCTGGGAACGGTGGCCGGGCTCGTGGTCCTCCGGCTGCTGATCGCCCCGCTCTGGCGGCTGAAGGCTTGGCCGGAAGCGCCTGCTGACACGGGCGCCAAGGAACCCGGCCGTCCAGCCACCAGCCGGCGCCGCTTCTTCGCGGCCGCCGGAGTCACCGCCATCGCTGCCGGGATCGCTGCCACCGGCGGACGCCTCCTGAGTGCCGCGCGCAGCAACATCGCCCAGGCCCGGGAGGCCCTGCAGCTGCCCACCCCGGTGAAGCCGGCCGCGGCCGTTCCCGCCGGCGTCCAGTCCCCCGCCCCCGGCGTCACGCCGTGGATCACCCCCAACGGCGACTTCTACCGGATCGACACCGCCCTGAGCGTTCCCGAAATCAACGTGGATGACTGGGAGCTCCGGGTCCACGGCCTGGTGGAGGAGGAGGTCCGCCTCACCTTCCAGGACCTGCTCGACGCCGATCTCATCGAATCGCACGTGACGCTCACCTGCGTGTCCAACCCGGTGGGCGGGAATCTGGCCGGAAATGCGCGCTGGCTCGGCCTGCCGATCCGTGAGGTCCTCAAGCGGGCCCGCCCCAAAGACGGGGCGGACATGGTGCTCTCGACGTCGATCGACGGCTTCAGCGCTTCCACACCGCTGGAAGTACTGCAGGATGACCGCGACGCCATGCTGGCGATCGGCATGAACGGCGAGCCCCTCCCGCTGGAGCACGGGTACCCGGTGCGCATGGTGGTGCCCGGGCTGTACGGGTTCGTTTCCGCCACCAAGTGGGTGGTGGACCTGGAAGTCACACGGTTCGCGGACAGCAAGGCTTACTGGACGCAGCGAGGCTGGTCCGAGCGCGGCCCGATCAAGACGATGGCCCGGGTGGAGGTCCCGAAGTCCTTCGCCAAGGTGCCGGCCGGGCGCGTGGCGATCGGCGGCACGGCATGGGCCCAGACCCGAGGCATCACCAAGGTTGAAGTCCAGATCGACAACAACCCCTGGGCCGAAGCAGTCCTGTCCACCGAGGCGTCCCTCATCACCTGGCGCCAGTGGTCCTTCGCCTGGGAGGCCACCCCCGGACCGCACTACATCAAGGTCCGCGCCACGGACGGCACCGGCGAAGTCCAGACCGACCAGCGGGCCGATCCGGTGCCCGACGGCGCGTCCGGCTGGCAGTCGGTCATGGTCACCGTGGAGTAGCCGGGGATTGGGCGGTCCGGCCCCTAGACTGGCTTCATGCCGCACAACCCCCATGCCACGTTCACCGTGGACTCCGCCGTCGAACTGGCCGTCATCGAACGCAGCGGGTTTGTGGAGTCCCGGCATATCGGCTCCGCGGTGCTGCTGGCAGCGGACGGCACGGTGGTGACCGAACTGGGTGACATCACCACCCCCATCTTTGCCAGGTCAGCGCTGAAGCCGCTGCAGGCACTGGCTTCCATGCAGTCAGGTGTTCCGTTGCGCGGCGCCCAGGTTGCCTTGGCGTGCGGCAGCCACTCGGGATCCCTGGACCACATGGACGTTGCGGAGGGAATGCTGAAAGCCGCTGGCGTCACCGAGGAACACCTCCAGTGCCCGGCTGCCTGGCCGTACGACGAAACAGCCCGCAACTGGCTGGTGCGCTCCGAACGGGGCAAGTCGAAACTGGCCTTTAACTGCTCCGGGAAACACGCGGCGTTCCTGTGGGCCTGTACCGAAAACGGCTGGGACACGCACAGTTACCTCGAGCCAAACCATCCCCTGCAGCAACGGGTGCGCAGCGTGATCGAGGAGTACACCGGAGAACGCATCGCGCACCTGGGGATTGACGGCTGCGGCGCCCCGGTAGCTGCCGTATCCCTGACCGGCCTGGCACGCGCCTTCTCCATGCTGGCCAAAGCGCCGGGCGACAAGAACTCCAACGCCCGCGCGGCCACCATCGCCACATCCATGCTGGACTACCCGTGGGCGGTCCAGGGCCGCGGCGAGGATAACACCGTGGTCATGGACGAGCTCGGAATCCTCGCCAAGATCGGAGCCGAAGGTGTGCTGGCCATGGCCACCCCGCAGGGCGTGTCAGTGGCCGTGAAAATTCTGGACGGCAACATCCGAGCCACGTCCCTGGTGGGACTGACCATGCTCGCCGCCGCCGGAGCGGTGGACATCCCCGGTGTCTCCAGCGTCCTGGAAAAAGTGGTCAGCCCGGTGATGGGCGGCGGCCAGCCGGTGGGCAGGATCCGCCTGGGCCCGGCCGTGTCCGCCCTGCTCGACTGAAGCCGCTCGACTGAGCTCTGCCCGACTGCTGAACTCCGCCCGACTGAACGCCGCCCGAAAAACCGCAGGGCGCCCGCTAAGCCGCAGGGCGCCCGGACCACTGGACGACGCGCCCACTGCGCGCCGCCAGCGGCCCGGACCTCCTGTGGGCCCCGTTTGAGGCGCCCGTTACGCCGCGCTGTCCTGGATGGGCGCGACGGCGGCAGCCATGCTCGGCTGGTAAGGACGCCCCAGTGCCCGGTATTCCCAGCCCCGCGACGTGTAGCGCTCAGGATCGAGCGCGTGCCGTCCGTCCACAATGCGGCGGTGGCGCACCAGGACCCCCAGATCGTCCGGGTCCGCCGCGCGGAACTCCTCCCATTCGGTCAGCAGTGCCACCACGTCCGCCTGCTCAACGGCGGCAGCCAGGCTGCCCACATAGTTAAGGTCCGGGTACAGCCGGTGGGCGTTGGCGTTTGCTTCCGGATCGTAGACAGAAACGATGGCCCCCTCGAGGTAGAGCATCCGCGCCACGTCCAGGGCCGGGGCATCGCGGACATCATCTGAATTGGGTTTGAAGGCAGCTCCGAGGGCGGCGATCTTTACCCCCTCGAGGTTCCCGCCGGCGAGCTCCCGCACCAGGTCCACCGTGCGGACGCGGCGGCGGTTGTTGATGGAGTCCACCTCGCCCAGGAAGCTGACGGCCTGCCCCACTCCGAGCTCCTCGGCGCGGTGTTTGAAGGCACGGATGTCCTTGGGGAGGCACCCGCCACCGAAACCAAGCCCTGGTTTGAGGAACCTGCCGCCGATCCGGTCATCCAGGCTCAGGGCGGACGCCAGCAGGCTGACATCCGCGGAGGTGGCCTCACAGACTTCAGCCATGGCGTTGATGAAGGAGATCTTGGTGGCCAGGAAGGAATTGGCAGCCACTTTGACCAGTTCCGCGGTGGCGAGGTCCGCAACGATCAGGGGTGTCCCGTCGTCGAGCAGTGGCTTGAAAGCACGCCGCAGCATTTCTTCGGCCCACGGCGATGTCACACCGAACACCAGGCGGTCCGGGTGCAGGGTGTCCTGGACCGCGAAACCTTCCCGGAGGAATTCCGGGTTCCAGGCGAGTTCGAGTTCGGCGCCCAGCGGGGAGATGTCCGCAACCATCCTCGTGAGCCGCTCAGCCGTGCCGATAGGGACCGTGGACTTCCCCACCAGCAGTGCCTTGCGCCCGATGCGGGCAGCGAGCCCGGAGAACGCAGACTCCACGTAGCTGAGGTTTGCCGCGGACGAGTTGGGAGCCTGCGGGGTGCCCACGCAGATGAAGTGAACATCGCCGAATTCGGCCACATCATCCAGATCGGTGGTGAACCTCAGCCGGCCGGAGGCCAGTGCCTCCTCGAGCTTTTCCGGAAGTCCGGGTTCAAAAAAGGGCACCTTGCCTGCCCGGAGCTGGTCTATTTTGTGGTGGTCGACGTCGAAGCCCAGGACATCGAAGCCCATGATCGCCATGCAGATTGCGTGCGTTGCGCCGAGGTACCCGGTACCGATCACCGTGATTTTGGGCGCGCTGGAGGACTCTATGGTGTGCATTGGTTTCTCGTTCCTTATTTGTCAGGCGAGGATTGAGCAGAATTCCGGGTTTCCGGGGACGTTCCCTAGTTGGTGCAGGGCAGGTTGGAGAGTCCCTGCTCCGCCTGGGAGGCAGTGTTGCTGCACTCGACCACGTTGTCGCGCACCGGTTTCAATGAGTAGCCAAACCCGGGACCGTTGACTTCGGCGGTGTTCTCCCGGAAGACGTTCCCGGTGCCCCAGCCGTCGAGGATCTCGTGTGTTTGGAACCCATCCAAGGGCGAGTTCTTGCCTGTGTTCCTTTCTATCCGCCAGCCCTTGCCTTTGACATCAACCCAGGAGTCGGCCTCCTGGATGGATGAACCTTCAAAGTTGTTGCCGATCAGGGCCCCGTCCGAGGTCCCTTCCTTGATGTCGACGCTTTCCGCGGTGGTGCCGGAGATGGTGTTTTCCCGGATTTCGTTGCGGTCGCTCCTGTCCGGTTCACACGCTGTGATGTCGCACCAGTTGCTCTCGGCCGTGCCGATGTAGATGCCCTCGCCGAACTTGGGTTTCCGCAGTCCGGCACCGGTTATGGTGTTGCCCACCACCCGGTTGTCCGAACTGAACCTGCGCAGGTGGATTGCTTCGTCACCGGTGCCTTCTACCGCCAGGCCCTGGATGACCGACTGGGTGGCCGCATCGAGCATCACCCCTTTTTGCCCGTTCCGGACCGTGAATCCCTGTAGCGTCCAATAGGCAACCCGGTCCAGGTGCAGGACGTAACCGTCCTCCGGCCCGCCGCCGTCGAGCACTGCTCCCTTTCCACCGCACAGCGTGATGGGCTGCTCTGCCGTCCCGGTCCCGGTTCCCACGAAGTTGCCCACGTAGACGCCGTCTGCCAGGAGAATGACGGCGCCGGGCTGCGGGGAAGCCAGGGCTGCCGTCAGTTCGGCCGCCGTGGTCACTGTCACGCCCGCTGCCGGGCAGCCCGGTGAAACAGCCGCCGGTCCGCCGGCTGCGCCCGAGGGGACCGCCGTCCCCTGCTGGCCCGGAGAAGGGGCAGTATCAGTCCTTGGCGCAGCGTTCTGGAAACTGACCACCGCGAAGACAACCACCAGCATGACCAGCACCATGGAGACGAGGGCGATCCAGACGCGGGGCTCCAACCGGCGGCCCGTCACTGCAGCTGCCTCACGTCGTCATACGTCACCACTCCCCTGCTGAGCGAGGTCAGCGGGACGTGGTCGGCGTAAGGGCTGCGGAGGACACGTTCGGCGTTCTTGCCGCGGGCCACGGCGGTCACCAACAACAGTGCCCCCAGCAGGAACCAGATGAAGGTCAGCGGCTGGAAGACGGACTTCACCACGCGCTCCACCGTGTAGGCCGGCACCCAGGCCAGGATGTCATTTTCTCCCAGCAGGGCGCCTGCCGAATCTTCAGCCCAGATTGCTGTGGACCCGTTGCCCGCGACGTAGTTGCCCTCGACATTGGTTTCATTGACATCGCCCAGCAAGGTGATGCCGTGATTGGAAATGTTGTTCAGGGTGTTCTCCTTCACCACGGCTCCTGCATCCCGGACGTAAATACCAGTATCCCCACCGGTGATGGTGTTGCCAGTGACCTCTGCCCTTGATCCGGCCTCCCGAACCGCTACGGCTTGCCTGGTCTGGTCCAGGAGGATGTTGTTGGCGATGGTCACGTCCGTGGCCCCGTCCGTTGCCACAATGCCCACCTCGTTCCGTGCGAGCCTGTTGTTCCGGACGGTCAGGCCAGCCCCGCCCACCACCTCGATCCCGTAGCGGGCATTTTCGTCGAATGAACCGCCGCTGACCTGGTTGCCGCCGTAGCCGTCGACGGCGGTTCCTACGGCGTTAGGCCCGTCGGCGAGCGGCCGTCCGTCCATGGAGAGCCCGTTGCGGCCGTTCTCCCTCGCCTGGATGTTTTCGAAACTGATGCTTTCGGTGGACCGTCCGATGCTGAACCCGTCCACCGCGTTCCCGGAGGAGGACGTCCCGGTGATGGTGGCGTTGGAGACAAACCGGTGGAGGACCAGGCCGTCCACCAGGCTTCCGTAGATGACGGTGTCCCTAACCACCACATCCCGGGCGTTGGTCACGAAAAGACCGAAGGCGTTGTTTTCGACCCGGAGGTTTTCAATGCCCGCCGTGACCACGCTGTAGTCCTGGGCCGATTCCTGGGTGAGGTTTTGCAGCTCGGCCTCCGGCAGTAGCCGGGCTCCGCCGTCTGCCTCCGGGGCCTGTGCCGCCGCCGGCTGCTGCTCGCCGAAGGACCCGACGGCGTCCGTTCCGGTGAGGGACAGCCCGCCGGTGTTTCCGCTCCAGAATCCCAGATAGGAGACGTCCGAGTGGGCGAAGGACGCGTGGCCGCCGACCACGCGGATGTAGGCCCGCCCGTCCTCGGTGGTCTTGTCCGGGCCACCCTTGGTGCTGTCCCAGCTGGTGATGGAAACCTTGGCGGCTTCAGAGCCGCCCAAGGTGAGGGACCCGCCCAGCGCCACCACGGAGGCGAACCCCTGGGCGCCGCTTTCGAGCCGGATGTCCAGGCCCCGGGCCGGGTCCGGCGAAGCCAGGGTGAGGGTGGCGCCGGCCAGCACAGCAACGCTCTCGGAAAGCAGGTAAGACCCGCCATCCTGCAGGCGGAACGCGTGCGGCGCCAATGCCAGCAGGTCGGCCAGGGTGTAGGCCTCGTTCCGGGCGGGCAGGACCAGCGTGTAGCTCGAACCTGTCCGGATCCGGTAGGCACCCTCCAGGCCTTCCACCCGCCAGCGGGCTGCCGACGCGACGGTCCGCACGTACACCAGGCGTTCGTCTTCCTGCTCCACGAGGCGCGCCTCGGAGGCGGGATCGCCCGGATACAGCACCCCCTGGACGTTGCCGTTGTCCGCGATCTCGTTGCGGCCCACCGCATCCACAGCTTCACCCTTGCCGATGTTTCCGGCGTAGATGAAGCCTGCGGTGGCCAACGCGGCGGTGAGTGCAACAACCACCAGCGCGCGGCCCGCCCTCATGCTGCCACCTCACCCGTGGTCAGGCTCGCAGCGTCCTGCCCGTCCCCGCCCAGCTGGTCCGCATGGCGGGTCAGCCAGCCCTGTTTGTTCATGGTGGCGAAGGCGTAGAGCTTGATGGGGAGAGCCACCAGGATCACGGTGACCGCCAGGACGGGAAGGATCAGGATGTCCTTGGGGTGCCGGCGCAGGTGCGAAATCCCCCGGATCCCCCGGCCCAGCAGGAGCCAGCACGCTGCCGCTGCCACGCCGAAGGGTGTGGGGTCCAGCCGGTTGAAGATGAGGTAGAACATGGTTAGGCCCATGGTCAGCGGAGTGAGGATGATCTGGAGGACGGTCACCTTGGTCACGAACGGGACCCGCCAGAGCCACCCTTTGGCAATGGCGGTGAGGTAGCACCGGTACGAGTTCCGGCTCCAGCGGATGCGCTGCTTCATGAATGCCCGGAAACTGGCGGGGAACATGGACAGTGCCCGGGCTGAGGACTGGTGGACGGTCTTGTAGCCGGAGGCCAGCACCAGCCAGGTGAGCCGTCCGTCGTCGCCGGAAATGCAGCGCTTTCCCATGAAGTATTCGTTCTCCAGGTGCTCGATGAGCCCCATGACGGCACTCCGCCGGTAAACGGCTGTGCGGCCGGAGATGCAGGGCACCGCACCGGCGCGGCCCATCGCCGGGACGTAATCGAGGTACCGGACGTTGACCAGCCAGTCCGCTATCCGCCGCCACACGCTGGTGTCCCGCTGGTAGACGGTCTGATGGGTTCCCACTGCCCCCACGGTGGGGTCCTCGAAGGGCATCTGGACGTTCTCCAGCAGGCCCGGCTGCCACCACGTGTCCGAGTCGGTGAGCACCAGGATCTCGAACCGGGCCATCCGCATGCCCACTCCCAGCGCGGACCGCTTGCCCACGTGGTGGAACAGGACCGGACGGATGGTCTCGTCCCCCAGGGCGGTGATCCGGTGGTAGGCGTCCAGGTCCTCGACGTCCAGGACCACGATGATTTCGTCCGGCTTCTGGGCCCGCCAGGACTCCAGGGCGCTCATCAGGATGTCCGGATCCTCATGGAAGGACGGCACCACCACCGACGTCGAGGCGCGGAAGTCTGTGACGATCGGGCCGGCGCGGTGGGAGAGGATGAACCTGTAAAGCCACAGGCCCCAGACGATCATGCCGGCAACTGCAAGTGGAAAGTAGGGTGAAATTTCGGCGTAGAACTCGCTGAAGCTGCCGCCGGTGAGGCTGCGGAAGGCATCGTTGAAGTCCAGGGGAAGGGGAGGCATGAGCGGCCCTTACTGTTGTGGATGTCAGTGAGGGACTGCCGGGCGGAGACGCCGGCGGCCAGTCCTGACCGCCACATCGAATCGGTGGCGGAAGCCCTGGTTGGATCGCCCCTACTGTGGGGGCCGGGCTATTCACTGCTGCCGACTCTGCGATGAGCCTTGTAACCACAATGCCCGGACGGATTACTCCGCCGCCAGTATTCGCGCTACCCTAATTGACTTCGCGGCTACCCGACTTCTTCCGTCCGGAGTACTCGCGTTTGCACAAGTGATTACTGAGATTGTTTCCGGAAGGGGACTCCGCCCGCATGGCCATAGCGCGCCGTCGTATCGGCATCGAAGAGGGCAAAGCGGCGCTTGCCGCGTGGCAGGAAGCTGCCGGCTCGCCGTCGGGCGCAGTCCCCCGGGCTGTCACCGCGACGGCGGTCCGGTACACCCTCGAAGAAGTCACCTCGCGGGCACCGGGGAACTCCGTGGAGGTCCGGGTGCCGCCGTTCGGCGTCACCCAGTGCGTTGAGGGTCCCCGGCACACCCGCGGCACGCCGCCGAACGTGATTGAGTGCGACGCCGCCACCTGGCTGGGGATGGTCACCGGCCAGTTAGGTTGGGCAGAGGCTGTGGCGGCGGGCAAAGTGGCAGCATCAGGCCTGCGTGCGGACCTGTCTTCACTGCTGCCGCTCTGACCCGCCGCTATCTGTTGCGCTACTGCCCGGGGTTGAGGACCACCTTGATGCAGCCGTCCTCTTTCTTCTGGAACTTCTCGTAGAGCGCGGGGGCGCCATCAAGCCCCGAGCGGTGGGTGACCAGATCCATGACACCCAGCGGATCGGCGTCGTCCTCCACCAGTGGCAGGAGATCATCCGTCCAGCGCCGCACGTTGCACTGCCCCATCCGCACCTGGAGCTGCTTGTCGAACATGGTCAGCAACGGCATGGGGCTTGCCTGCCCGCCGTAGACGCCGCTGAGGGAAAGGGTGCCGCCCCGCCGGACCGCGTCCACGGCAGTATGCAGTGCAGCGAGGCGGTCCACGCCGGCCGTCTCCATGGCCTTCTGGGCCAGTTTGTCCGGCAGCAGGCCGAGCGCCTGATGGGCGAACCCGGCCACAGGGGAGCCGTGCGCTTCCATGCCGACGGCGTCAACCACCGCATCCGGACCGCGGCCGGCCGTCATCTCCCGTAGTTCGTCGGCAACGCCCTTGCTGTAGTCCAGCGTTTCCACGCCGTGCCGGGCGGCCATGGCGCGCCGCTCGGGCACCGGGTCCACACCGATGACCCGCAGACCGCGGTGGACACCGATCCGTGCGGCGAACTGGCCCACCGGCCCCAGGCCGAAGACCGCCAGGGTGCCGCCGGGCGGGACATCCGCGTACTCCACTCCCTGCCAGGCGGTGGGCAGGATGTCGGAGAGGAACAGGTACCGCTCGTCCGGCAGCTCGGCCCCGACCTTCACCGGGCCGTAGTCCGCGTGCGGCACGCGAAGGTACTCTGCCTGCCCGCCGGGAACGGAACCGTACAGCTCTGAGAAACCCAACAGGGCGGCGCCTGAGCCCTTGTCCTTGACCTGGGTTGTCTCGCACTGGGACTGCAGGCCCTGGCTGCACATGTAGCAGTGGCCACAGGAGATGTTGAAGGGAACCACCACCCGGTCACCCTTGCGGAGGTTGGTGACGCCGCTGCCCACTTCCTCCACAATGCCCATGGGTTCGTGTCCGATCACGTCGCCTTTGTGCATGTAAGGACCGAGCACCTCGTAGAGGTGGAGATCCGAGCCGCAGATTGCTGTGGACGTGATCCGCACTATCGCATCCGTGGGTTCCTGGATCACCGGATCCGGGACTTCTTCCACGCGGACTGAACGTTTGCCTTGCCAGGTGAGGGCCTTCATGAGCCTGCCTTCCATGGGGTTGGGGTGGTTATCCGTAGTCCGACGCTAACCCGTCCGGTGAGAAAACGTAAGTAGGCTGATGAATTTTCCGGAAGCAGGACTAACGTCAGCGTGGCGTAGGGAAGGCCTGTGCAAGCAGGGCGCCGATGGCACTGCCCTCCAGGTTTTCGAGGATCTCCCGTGGACCGGCGAACACCTCTGCCGCACCGGCCTCCCGGAGCTCGGCCGCGCTGGTGCCGCCACAGGTGACTCCGATGGCCGGCACCCCTAGGGCCACGGCAGCCTTCATGTCCCACACTGCGTCCCCGACGTAGACGGCGCCGGCCGCCGAGCCCCCAACGGCCTTGAGCGCGGCAATCAGGAGGTCCGGAGCAGGCTTGCTCGCCTTCGCGTCAGCGGGGCCTGTGGCGGCGTCAATGAACGCATCGGCACCCAGCGCCTTCCGCGCAGCCGCAAGGTCCGGCTCGCGGGCCGATGACGCCAGGGCGACTGCCAGCCCGCGGGCGTGGCATTCTGCGAGCAGTTCCTTTGCGCCGTCCAATGCGCGCAGCGACGGCCAGTTCAAAGCGAAGAGCGCCGAGTGGCTGCTGAGGATTTCGGCGTCCGCATCCCGGTTACGGTCCGGCGGAAGGAGGGTGTCAACAAGGAGGCTGCCTGTCATGCCGACGCACCGGTGGATGGCCGCCATGGGAATGTCAAAATCCCGCATCCGGAAAGCCTGCCACCAGGCCAACGTATGCAGGTAGGCGGAGTCAACCAGGGTCCCGTCAACATCAAAGAGGATAGCCCGTCGCATCCCCGGCTGGGCCGTCACCCGACAGCAGCCCGGGCGGAAAGCTTCTTACTGCGTGCGGCAGCCTTGTCCTTCGGGGAAGCCGGACGGACCCGATCCCGAATAACAGTTCCAGCGCCGTTGCTGCTGCAATCCCTGATCAGGCCCGTGCCAGCGATCTCGCGGGCCAGTTCGACACCTTTTACGGCCGCCCGCTTGGTTGGAAAAGTCACAGAGATGGCCATCAAATTCCCGGAACCATCCATCATTCTCACCCTGTAGCCGCCGTCAGGCGCATCCACCAGTTCAAAATATCCGGCCATTGCACTTACCCCTATCAGTCACTGCGCTGTGCCTTCTTTGGAGCGCTTCCCGTCAGTCTTAGTAAGTATACTTACTTCCTGCGCGGAGCAGTAGGGCCCTTCGGCCCAAGACCCTTACTGCCCGACCCTTTCCGTCTCCGGGGGGATAGGGGTATCGCTCCTGCGAACCGTATCCTGATGCAGTTCAAGGGCGCTTGTGACCAGGGCAAAGTGGCTGAAGGCCTGGGGTGTGTTGCCCAGCTGCCGGCCTGCTTTCACGCCCCATTCCTCACTGAGGAGCCCCACATCGTTGCGGAGTTCGAGCAGCCGTTCGAACAGTGCTGCGGATTCCTCCGAACGCCCTGCGCCCAACAATGCCTCCACCAGCCAGAAGGAACACGCGAGGAACACGCCCTCATCCCCCGGGAGGCCGTCGTCGCTTTCGGCGGGACGGTAGCGCAGGACAAAGCCATCCTCCGTAAGCTCACGCTGGATCGCATCGATTGTTCCGAGCACCCGGGGATCATCAGCCGGGAGGAAGCCCACCCGCGGAATCAGCAGCAGGCTGGCGTCAAGTTCCGGCCGCCCGTAGGACTGGGTGAAGGTGTTGCGCACGGAGTCAAAGCCATTGGCCATCACTTCCCGGTGGATGGTATCGCGGAGCGCCTCCCAGCGTTCGGCCGGGCCCGGAAGCCCAAACTCGCGCACACCCTTCACCATGCGGTCGGCGGCCACCCAGGCCATCACTTTGGAATGGGTGAAATGGCGCCGTGGCCCGCGCATCTCCCAGAGCCCGTTGTCCGGCTGGTCCCAGACCGTTTCCAGGTGTTCCATCAACGTCACCTGCAGATCCCAGGATTCGTCCGTGTGCTTCAACAGGGAGTGCCGGGTCAGTGCCAGGCAGTCCAGCACCTCGCCCCAGACGTCCAGCTGAAGCTGCTCCGCGGCGCCGTTGCCAATCCGCACAGGTTTGGAGTTCTCGTACCCTGCAAGCCACGGCAGCTCCATCTCCGGCAGCCGGCGTTCGCCGTGGATCCCGTACATGATCTGGAGATCGGCCGGGTCCCCTGCCACGGCACGGAGCAGCCAGTCACGCCAGGCGGCCGCCTCCGCCGTGTAGCCCGCAGCCAACAGTGCCTGCAGCGTCATGGTGGCGTCCCGCAGCCAGCAGTAGCGGTAGTCCCAGTTGCGCGGACCGCCGATCTGTTCCGGGAGGGACGTGGTCACGGCGGCGACGATGCCGCCGGTGGGAGCATAGGTCAGGGCTTTGAGTGTGATCAGCGAACGTGCCACGGCGTCCTGGTATTTACCCTTGACCGTGCACTGCGAAGCCCAGCCCCGCCAGAAGGCAAGCGTGGTGCTCAGCACCTCCTCGGCTGCCACGGTGTGGGGGCGGCCCACGTGGCTGGGAGCCCACGTCAGGACGAACGGAACGCGCTCCCCCGCCTGCACGGTGAAGTCGCTGACGGAGTGCAGGTTTTCCCCGCGCAAAGGCGCATCGGTGACAAAGTAGACGGCGTCCGGTCCCGCGATGGCGTGGAGTCCGTGCTTGTCCCGCCGGACCCAGGGAACAATGTGCCCGTAGTCGAACCTCAAGGTCAGTTCGCCGTGCATCCTGACGCTGCCGCTCACGCCCTCCACGATCCGCACGATGTCCGCCACCTCGTCCCGTGGCGGCATGAAGTCGATGACCCGGACGGTGCCCTCGGGCGTTTCCCACTCTGTTTCCAGCACCAGGGTCCCCTCCCGGTACGAGCGCCTGGTGCAGGTGCCGCCGCCCTCCGGCGCCAGCAGCCAGCGCCCGGCCTCCGGGGTATCCACCAGGGCGTTGAAGCAGGCCGGCGAGTCAAACCGCGGCAGGCACAGCCAGTCGATGGATCCCTCCGTGCTGATCAGTGCGCCGGTGTGGAGGTCGCCTACAACTGCGTAATCTTCTATCCGCGCCATTCCAATACAGTGCCACATGGAGTGCCCCGGATGGTGAACTCCGGCGGTGTAGCCTGAATTGATTGCCGGCCCTGACCACCGGAGACACCATGAAGCACGCAACGCCGCCGGACCCCTGCTGACCGTGGCGATTCACATCGGCACCTCCGGCTGGAGCTACGACCATTGGGAGAACGTCCTGTACCCGCCCGGCCTTCCCGCCCGGGACAGGCTCCAGCATTACGTTGCGCGTTTCAGCACTGTTGAGTTAAATGCCAGCTTCTACCGCTGGCCGCGGGATACCTCATTCGCCAGCTGGCGGCGCAGGCTGCCCGACGGTTTTCAGCTGTCCGTCAAAGCGCCCCGTGGACTGACCCACGGCAAGAAGCTGTACGCACCGGAAGTATGGATCGAGCGTATTGCCCGCTGCTGGCACGAACTCGGCGACAAACGGGCGGTGCTGCTGGTCCAGCTCCCTCCCCAGATGGCGCGCGACGACGCCCGGCTGGACTACTTCCTTGCGGCACTTCCGTGGTGGATCCCGGTTGCCGTGGAATTCCGGCACCCCAGTTGGGACCATCAGGACGTCTATTCCCTGCTCGAACGCCACCAGGCTGCCTACTGCATCATGAGCGGCGCCAACCTGCCGTGCATCCTGCGCACCACGGCGCCGTTCGTCTACGTCCGGCTGCACGGCCCCGACCACCAGCACCTGTACGGCGGCTCCTACTCGGACACGGACCTGCACTGGTGGGCGGACCGCATCCGCGAGTGGGCCAACGCCGGTCAGAACGTCTACGTGTATTTCAATAACGACGGCGGCGGGAACGCCGTGCGGAACGCCGAGACCCTGCGCTGGATCCTCGGCGCCGGCTGACGTCACGGAAGGAGGCGGATGCCGCCGTCCTGCCGCCCAGCGTCTTGGCTGTGGCAGAGTGGTAAGCATGGACAGGGCTCCCCAGAACGCACCGCACAACCTTCCGCACACGGCACAGCCAACCGGCACCCAGCTGTTCCGGCTGGCACACCGGATCTCCGACGTCGTCAACGGCGTCCGCATCCGGCTGGCCAAACGTTGGAACTTTGCGCCCCAAACCGTGGCCTACCAGGGCTACGGCTCCACGAGCTGGGTGCGCGTGCTCGGCAGGGTCCTGCTGACAAAGAAGCCTGCACCTGGCAGTCAGGCCGAACATGCAGCCCGCAACGGCACCCAGAACGTCCGCGGGTGGCGGGCCTTTACCGGCGTCCCCCTCCAGTACACGGACGTGGAGATCACCATCGGCGGCGTGGTGGCCCGGGTCAAGGCGGACCGGGGCGGGCTCATCGATACCGTGGTGGACGTTCAGCTCTCCCCCGGCTGGCATACGGCGCTCCTGCGTGCTGAGGGGACAGAACCCGTGGAGACGCTGATCCAGGTCATCGACAGCGACGCCAAGTTTGGAATTGTGTCCGACATTGACGACACCGTCATGGTGACTGCCCTGCCGAGGCCGTTCCTGGCGTTGTGGAACACGTTTGTGCTCAGCGAACGGGCCCGCATGGCCACGCCCGGCATGGCGGTCCTGCTGGACCGGCTGACCATCGAACACCCGGAAGCGCCGGTCATTTACCTGTCCACGGGCCCGTGGAACGCCGCGCCCACCCTTGCGCGTTTCCTTGGCCGGAACATGTACCCGGCCGGCGCACTCCTGCTGACGGACTGGGGCCTGACCCATGACCGCTGGTTCCGCAGCGGGCAGGAGCACAAGCACAAGAATCTTGAGCGCCTCGCGAAGGAATTCCCGGACATGCGGTGGCTGCTCATTGGCGACAACGGCCAGCACGACGAGCAGATCTACAACGGTTTTGCCCTGGAGCACGCGGACAAGGTGGCAGCCATCGCCATCCGGCAGCTCTCCGTCAGCGAGTCCGTCTTCGCCGGCGGCCACTCCGAGGACGGAGACCACACCACTTCCATGGTTCCGTGGATCTACTCGACGGATGGCGCCGGCATGGCCAAGCAGCTCAAGGTCCTGGACCTCCTTTAGGAGGCCCCTCCCAGCTGCCGCCGCCTAACTAGGCGGTGGCACCCAAGGCGGTCACGTCGCCGTCGGGCAGGTCCGTGTCCTCTTGGTCGCCCGCATCCGGCACCATGGCCTGCGCGAGGGCGATGTTCGCCGCTTCCGCGAGGTTCCGTTCCTCGATGAGCTCCTGGTACCAGAAGAAGGATGCCTTCGGCGTCCGCTCGAGGGTCTCGAAATCCACGTGGAGCAGGCCGAACGGCTGCTTGTAGCCCGCGGACCACTCGAAATTGTCCATCAGCGACCACACGTAGTAGCCCTGCAGCTCAATGGACTCCGCCTCACCGCCGGGAGCGGTGGCCGCCAGGGCAGCTTCGATGTGGTCCGAAAGGTACTTCAGTCGCCGCTCGTCAGGGATGAAGGTGGTGTTGGTGGACTTGTCGCGCACAGTGATGTCCTCGAAGCTCGCCCCGCCCTCCGTGATGATCACCGGCGGCAGGTTCGGATACCGCTCCGCCATCTCCTTCAGGGCCACGCGCATGTACTCGGGCTTCACCGGCCAGCCGTAGGAGGTGATGTCCGCTTCAGGCCAGGTCTCCACGTGGAAGGGCGTCCCGCCGCTGCCGGCGGCGGACAGGTCGCTTCCCATGGCCTCGGCCATGCTTGCCGGCACCGCACCCTCGCCCGGCCCCACGGCGACTTTGGTGGGCATGTAGTAGTTCAGTCCGTAAAAATCCAGCGGCTGGGAGATGATCTCCATGTCCTCGTCCGGGTGGTCGAAGGAGCTGAAGAACTTCGCGGCGCGGATAAGGTCCGGGTACTTACCCGTCAGCACGGGGTCCGCATAGAGCCGGTTCTGGGCCAGATCCATCAGGCCTGCACTGATCCGGTCAAGGGGGTTGATCGAGTTCGGGACCATGGGCGAGTAGACGTTGGTTATGCCGATACCGCCGGGAACCCCGGCAGCCCGGAGCGCCTGCACGGCCAGGCCGTGCCCCAGCAGTTGGTGGTGCACGGTGGGCAGGGCGTTGAGCAGGAGGGCCTCGCCCGGAGCATGCAGCCCCAGGGTGTAGCCGTTGGTGGTAACGGTGGCTGGTTCATTGATGGTGCACCACCGGGCCACCCTGTCCCCGTAGGCTTCGGCGGCGATGGCGGCAAATTCGCCCAGCCGGTAGGCGGTATCCCGGTTCATCCAGCCGCCGGCGTCATCCAGCGCCTTCGGTGTATCCCAGTGATAGAGCGTCAGCATGGGCGAAATCCCGTTGGCGAGCAGCTCGTCCAGGAGCCGGTCGTAGAAGTCCAACCCTTTTTGGTTCACGGCTCCGCTGCCCGTGGGCTGGATCCGTGCCCAGGAAACGGAGAACCGGTAGGAGTCCACACCCAGCTGTTTCAGCAGGGCAACGTCACTGGGCATCCGGTGGTAATGGTCGCAGGCGATTGCCGGGCTGTGATCGTCGACTATGGCGCCGGGCTTGGCAGCGAACACATCCCACCCGGCTTGGCCGCGGCCGTCCTCGTCCAGCGCGCCCTCGATCTGAAAGGCCGCGGTGGCAACCCCCAAGGTGAAGTCGGCGGGGATCCGGGCAGCCAGGTCCTTGGCGGTAATGTGCATGAAGTCAGCCCTTAATGACGGAGGGAACGTTTCCCGCAGGGTGCATAAACCACGGGTTTATCAGGTCCATATCCTCCCATAATTCCTTCGCGGAGGACCCCCGCGTGTCCGGCAAGAGCGTTTCCGGCAAGCGACAGAACCGGAAGCGTCACCAGTGTCACTGGGTGTCACTGCGAGCCGTCACTGCGGGTGTCACTGCGAGCCGTCACTGCGAGCCGAAGAGGAACTCCTTGGCGTGTGCCACTGCCTTGCGGTAGGCATCGTTCCGCAGCGTGACCAGGTGTTCCGGTTCGCCGTCGGCCGGTTCCAGGTAACCGGTGTAACCGGGACGGAGGACCCAGATGTCACCGGCGGGCGGAAGGTAAAACACCCCAAAGGACCGCTGCTGCCTCTCCTCGGCTGTCCACACGGGAACAACGGCCAGGGCAGCACCGGTGACGGGGTTGATCCACTGGGCACGGGGAAGCGGCTCCTCGTGGGCTTCCGGGTCCAGGAACGGGGCCGTGCCGGTGCCCCAGCGCTGCTCGAACCGTTCATGGAACGCCGGAATAAGGTGGGAATCGTAGCGGCGCCACTCGCTCATTTTATTTGTCCGCCTCCTCGGTGTTGTTGGTGTCTTAGGAGTCCGCCTCAGGTTTACGCTCAGATCCATGGACCGCTTTCCCAGCGCACCGGCATGATCCGGATGGTGGTCCCGGCGGGCGCTGCCCTGGTGTGCACCTTTCGGACCGGGATGTCGATCGCGGCTCCGCCCTCGCGTGGGGGTCCGGCAGTTGCGGCCCCTCCCGCGCTTGCCGCCCGTCCCTCGCTTGCCGCCCCTCCCGCGAGGGTGCTGTCGTAGGCAGCCCGCCGCACGGGATCGCGCAGGACGGCAAAGGCCTGCATGATCCGGAGCAGTTCGGCGTCCCGTGTGATGCGGTCCGCTGCCGTTCCGGTATCCGCACCCGCGGCGGTTCCGGCGTCGACATCCGGGTGGTGGGTCCGCATCAGCGCGCGGTAAGCACGGGAAATCTCCTGCTGCGTAGCGGCGGGATTCAACCGCAGGGCGGCGTAGTAGTCGGGCTGGGTGGTCATGGGGTACGTTCCGTGCTGTAACGGCCCGGGGCGCAGGCAGCCCGGGCTGCCTGCGCCCCGGCGTCCGGGACCTACGAACGGATCTCGTGCATGGATCCCTGCTTGGTTTCGATCTCGATCTTGCGCGGCTTGGCCTGCTCCGCAACCGGGATCCGGAGCGTGAGGACGCCCTGATCGTAACTGGCCTTGATGTTGTCCGTATCCAGCGCCTCACCCAGAATCAACTGGCGGCTGAAGACACCCCGCGGACGCTCGGAGGCCACCAGCTCGACATTGGGCTGGGTGGGATCCTGGCGCTCCGCCCGGACAGTCAGCACGTTGCGTTCCACATTCAGGTCCACGGAATCCAGCTTGACGCCCGGAAGATCGAACGCCACCACGAATTCGCCGTTTTCCTGCCAGGCGTCCATGGGCATGGCAGCCGGCCGGGCAACGGTCCCGAAGACCTGCTGGGTGAGCCGGTCCAGCTCACGGAACGGGTCCGTACGCATCAACATCATCTTTCCACTCCTCTTGTAGAAGTTTTGATCCAGTATCCATATCCACACCACTTATCTATGGTGGTGGATATAGATTTTTTATAGCACCCGTGAGAGACTGATGCAACATCACAGGGAAGGAATTTGGAGTGGACACAGTTCGTGGGATTTCAGACCGGACAGCCCAAGCCCGGGCGGCCCGGCCGGTGTATGCCATCTCTGTGGCGGCCCAGTTGGCGGGGACCGGCCAGCAGAACATCCGGCTCTACGAAACCCGTGGCTTGCTCACTCCCACCCGTACTTCCGGCGGCACGCGCCGGTACAGCGATGAGGACATCGCCCTGCTGCTGCACATCGGGGAACTGCTTGAACAGGGGCTCAACCTCGCCGGCGTCGCCCGGGTCCTGGAACTTGAGGCCGCCAATGCCAGGCTGCACCGCGCCCTCAGACGTGCGCGGTCCCTGCCGGAGGAGTAGCGCGGACCGCGGTCAGGCCCGGGCCGGTCACGCCGGGGCCTCAGGCGCCCCGGCCACCGGCCAGCCGGTAGGAGTCCTCCAGCAGTTCGCCAAGTTCCTCAACGGTGACCTTGGCCAGCCGGACCAGCACCAGCTGGGGCGATCTGTCATGGTGGGGCGTCCAAAAGAAGGTGTCCGGATCAGTGCCGGCCAGGGCCTCACGCTCGGCAGTCTTGACCGTCAGCACGCCCTCCTCCCAGATGCGCGCCATCAGCGTCTTGGCGAACCAGGCAGGCTGGTCCCAACTGGTTCGCTCGGTCACGCCGGGCTGGGCCAGGCACAACCTCCGGACGTCCGCCTCGGTTGCCATTCAGTCCCCCGGCGCGTCCGCTTTGGAGAGTTCGCCGGTGATGCGCTCCCCCGGAATCCGTGCGGTCCGCCACGTATCCAGCGCAATGACGCCACCGAGGATCATCAGGGACAGCGATACCGAGGCGAGGGCGTCGCTCGTCCAGTGGTAGCCAAGGTAGAGCCGGCTCAGCGCGGCCAGGATAATGCCGACGCCCGCGCCCACGAAGCCAACAACGGCAGCCTTGGGGTTTTCGCGCCGGGAAAAAACCAGGAAAGCTGTCACCAGCAGGAAGTCACAGGCCCCCAGCACGTGGCCCGAGGGAAACGAGAAGGTGTGGTCGGCGCCGAAGAGCATCTGTTCCACCGGCGGCCGCGAGCGCCGGACGATCTGCAGGATGATCTGGGAAATCACCACGCCCGTGAGCATGGCCGCAGCCAGGAGGATAGGGCGCCACGCGTGTTTCGCAGCAAACCCCCAGGCCACTGTCACCACCAGCACAATGATGGGAAGTGCCACGGGACCGAACACCACGGCCAGGAAGATCATCACGGCCGTCACCGTCTCGGACCTGACCGAAAGCAGCCAGTTGCGGGCCGATTCATCAAAGGTCCAGGGCGCCGTGTTGCTGGCCAGCACGCCCACCAGCGTGGCGATGAACATCAGGACACCTACGGCTACCAGGATCACCGAGGTCCGGTACAGACCGCTCCTCGCGGCCGGTTCCATGTAGCGTTCCTCCACGACGAACTTGTTGTGGAAGATACGCCAGAGGGCATTCTTCTTTCCGGAATCGCCAGACGTGCGTGGTCCTGCCTGCTCTGTCACTGTGTTTTTCCGCTCCGTGCACCATTGAGGATTTGCTTAGGGTGAAGATTATCCCGTCTGCGCGGAATTGGCCTCCCAACCTGCGGGGTAGCCTGACTGAATGGGCGTGATGAATGAATTGATCAACCGGCAAAATGTGGAAATGCTGGCGCGGTTGCTCGCCGAAGCCGCTCCGGGATCTCACTGGGGGCATGTTGCGGCTGCCGCCGCCGAGTTGGACGAGCTCAGCCTCCGCGCCCGTACGGACAAGATCAGCGCCGCACTGCTCGCGGACATCCGGCTGCTGCCGGAGCCGGGATTCCCGACGGCGGCACGCACCTTCCGGACGGCCCTCGCCTCAGCGGGTTTCACGGGTTGGATCATCTGGCCGGTATCCGAAACCGCTGTCACACTTGCCCTGGAAACAGGTGCCGGGCCGGACTCCGCCGGCGCTTTTGAAGACTGCCTGGCCCTCCTGGCGGAGCTGACTCCCAGGCTGACCGGCGAATTCGCCATCCGGCGGCTGCTGGACCGGGACCTGGTGCGTTCACTGCGGGTGATCCAGGGCTGGACCGGGCATCCCGATGAGCATGTCCGCAGGCTGGCGAGTGAGGGGACGCGGCCCTACCTGCCCTGGGCCGTGCGGGTTCCGGGAATCGTCCTGGCTCCTGCGTCCACCATTCCGGTGCTTGATGCCCTGTACCGCGATCCCTCGGATTTCGTCCGGCGCTCTGTGGCGAACCATCTGAATGACGTGGCGCGGCACGCCCCCGCCCTGGTGGTGGCCACTGCGGAGCGCTGGCTTGCCGCCCCGGACGGCAACACCGCCTCGGTGGTCAGGCACGGCCTCCGGACCATGATCAAGAACGCCCACCCCGGTGCGCTGGCGCTGCTGGGGTTCGCCCCTGCGTCGCTGGCTGTTAACGGACCGCGGCTGGACCGGAACTCGGTGGCACTGCCCGGTGAGCTGGCGTTCGACTTCGAGATCTCCAATACCGGAGCCGCGGATGCCAGGCTGGCGGTGGACTACGTGGTCCACTACATGAAGGCCAACGGCACCACCTCGCCCAAGGTCTTCAAGATCGGGGCGCTGACCCTTGCCGCCGGTGAGACCCGCTCTGTGACCAAGCGCCATGCCTTCCGGCAGATGACCACCAGGGTGCACCATGCCGGGGTCCACGCCCTTGAGCTGCAGATCAACGGGATCCGGCACGGGCACACGGAGTTCCAGGTGCAGGTCTGAGCCGGGAGCAGGCTCTGCGTTACGGCGCCGGCTGGTCGCCGTTACTTGCTGGCGCCCGCAGCCGCCGGCTTGATTGTTTTTAACCCGCAGGATTCCTCGACAAACCGTGTGAGCGTGGCGAAGCCGAACGTCTTGTAGGTGATGTCCGGCCATCGCTTGCGCAGCAGGGTACCGAGTCGCTGGGCGTTCACCTGGCCGTTGACCCACAAGGTTGGGTCCTTCTTCACGAAGTCGTGGACGCTGGCCTGGTACAGCTTGAGCTCGGGGTGGGCGGCCGGAACTTTCTTGGCCGACGGGCTTTTCGTGGCCGCTGGGGCTTTCTTGGCCGGTGGTGGTTTCGTGGCGGGTGTCTTCTTGGCGGCCGCTGCCTTTGAGGACTTGGGAGTTGCCTGGACAACCGCCGGAATGATGTTTGCCGCGGGCGCCGGGGGTACCTCGATGCGGTGGAAGTAATCTGCCACCGATGGCAGCAGTCTGTTGACGATGCCCGCTGCCGGCTGGGACGTGGTGGCCACGAAGGACCGCTTCCCCAGGGCGTGGAGCCGGCGGATCAGCGGCACAAAATCGCCGTCGCCACTGACGATCACAAACAGTTCGATCCACGGCATGTCTGCCGCAACTTCCAGGGCGTCAACCACAAGTTCAATGTCAGCGGCGTTCTTGCTGCTGTGGTCGAAGGAGAAGACCTGGACCGGCTTGATGTTGCCGGCCAGGAGCTGGCTCCGGTACCCGGCCATGTCCGGCCTGGCCCAGTTGGCGTATGCCCGGGCAAGGGCTGTTCCGCCCCCGAGCCCGCTGCGGGCCACTTCAGCTTCGATATCGCGCATCACTTGGGCGAGCGGAACGGCCGCGACATCATTGCCGTAGCCGCCGAACAGGTTCTCCATGTCAAGGAAAATGGCAACGTTCCGGCTCTGTTGCACTGGCACTGGACCGTCCTCCCCCAAGCGAATAGTAAACAGAGCCTATCCCCCGCCGGACCCTGGAGCAGGCCAATGGCCAAGACTTGCTGAGGTGCAGGCTTGACCCGGCAGCACCCAGCCGGCAGCTAGCGCTGCGTGGTCCCGCTGGCGGTGGTGTCCAGCATGGACAGTTCGTCCCTGTTGGGCAGGCCTTCCCAGTCGCCGGCGGTGCTGACGGCGAAAGCCCCCAGGACGGCGGCGCGCTGCAGGCGGCAGGCAACGTCCCCGCCGTCGAGCAGTGCCGAAAGGTAGCCGGCGGTGAAGGCGTCTCCGGCGCCGACCGTATCGATACTGGTCACCGCGACGGCGGGAGCCTCGATCCGGCCGTCGGCGGTGTGGACGACGGCGCCGGCAGCACCCCGCTTGACCACCACTTCCCCGACCCCCTGCTCCAGCAGCGAGGCGGCAATCGTGGATTCGGCGTCGTCGGAGCTGCCTTCACCGAGGGGCTCAGCGGCCACAAGGTCCAGTTCGTCGTCGGACGCTATCAGGATGTTGGCGTGCAGTGCGAGGGGTTGAAGCACGGCCCGGGCCTCATCCCGCGACCACAGCCGGCTGCGGTAATTGACGTCGAGCGAGACCACAATGCCCTTGGCAGCGGCCCGCTCAGCGGCATATTCGACGGCCTGCCGGGCTTCCGGACTGAGGGCGGCGGTGATGCCGGTCAGGTGCAGCACGCGCGGGCCGGCCGCTAACGCCCGGTCCACGTCCTCCCGGCTGAGCGTGGAACCTGCGGAACCGGCACGGTAGTAGAACGCCCGGGTGATGTCCGCCGTCCTGCGCTCCAGGAACATAACTCCGGTAGGGCGGGTGGCATCCACGCGGTGCTGCGTGGCGATCCGCTCTGAGCGAAGCTGCCGCAGGATGTATTCGCCGTGCGGATCCGCGCCTACAACCCCTGCCCACGTGACGCTGTGGCCCAAACGGGCTACGCCCACGGAAACGTTGGATTCCGCGCCGGCGACATGCATGTCCAGGCGGCCGCCTGCGGACAGCGGGCCCCCTGACCGGAGCGAAACCATGGACTCACCGAAGGTCAGGAGGTCGACGGCGGCGCTCACCTCGCGCCCGTCGCGGCGGTCCGCCGGGCAAAGGAATCCGCCAGGTCCACAAAGGAGCGGGCCCGCCCGCGCATGGGGGCAAGGTCACCGCCGGAGCCGGCATCGCCGAACAGTGGCCCGCCGAGCCCGACGGCGATTGCCCCGGCTTCCCAGTAGCCGGCTGCTTCGTCAAGGCCCACCCCGCCCACCGCGATGAAGGGGATGGCGGGAAAGGGATCGCGCAGTGCTTTCAGGTAGCCGGGCCCGCCAATGGAAGCCGGGAACAACTTGACGGCGGTGGCGCCGCGGTTCATCGCCTCGTAGGCCTCGCTGGGCGTCAGGGCGCCGGCCAGAACGGGGATACTCCGCCCGGCTGATTCTTTGATGGACTCGGCGAGCGAGGGCGTGACCATAAACTGCCCGCCGGCCGCCACCACGTTGTCCACGTCCTGGACCGTCATCACGGTTCCCGCTCCAACGTAGCAACCTGCAGGCGCGGCGGCGCGGACCTCGCGGATCGCCGCCAGCGCTCCTGGCGTGGTCAGGGCGATCTCGACGAAGCGAAATCCTTCGTCCATCGCAGCCAGGGCCGCTTGCGCCGCGGCCGCCCCGTCCGTGCCGCGTACGATTCCCACGAGGCGGGACTCCCGGATTCCGGCCAGCAGTCCTTCGGGCGTCACGTCAGTGCTGTCAGTCATGTTGTTCACCATTCTGCGAACGCTCCATCCGGGTGGCGCCAAACCGGCCCCCGCCAGGCGTGGCCGCGCTTGTCCGCCGCACGCACAACGGCCTCATCGATTTCGATGCCCAGGCCGGGACCGGTCAGCCGCTCGATGTGGCCGTCCACGAACTTCAGTGGGGATTTGTCCACCACGTAGTCCAGGACTTCGGCACCCTTGTTGTAGTGGATGCCGATGCTTTGCTCCTGGATGAGGAAGTTGGGGGTGGCAAAGCCCACCTGCAGGCACGCGGCCAGGGCCAGCGGACCGAGCGGGCAGTGCGGGGCAAGCTGGACTTCGTAGATTTCCGCCAGCGAGGCGATTTTCCGCACCTCGGTGATGCCGCCCGCGTGGGACAGGTCGGGCTGGGCCACGGCGATGCCGGCTTGCAGTGCGGGCAGGAATTCCTGCCTGCTGTACAGCCGTTCCCCGGTGGATACCGGCGTGGTGGTGGAGGAGGTCAGTTCGCGCAGCAGGTGCGTATTTTCCGGGACCAGCGGTTCCTCCAGGAAGAAGAGGCGGTACGGTTCCAGCAGCGGCGCCACCCGGCGGGCGTTGGCGAGGCTGAAGCGGCCGTGGAAGTCCACCGCAACGTCCCGGTGTTCCCCGAGGACCTCGCGGGCAGCGGCAACCCGGCGGACCACGCCGTCGAGCTCTGCCACCGAGGCGATGGGGCTCATCCGGCCGCTCGCGTTCATTTTGACGGCGGTGAGTCCCACCTCCAGCTGGGCGCTGATCTGGTCCGCCACCTCATTGGGTTCGTCCCCGCCCACCCAGCCGTACATGCGGATCCGGTCCCGGACGTGTCCGCCGAGCAGCTGGTGGACGGGCGTGTTGAAGTGCTTGCCGGCAATGTCCCAGAGGGCCTGGTCCAGGCCTGAGACGGCACTGGCCAGGATGGGGCCGCCGCGGTAGAAGGAGCCCTTGGTCATCACCTGCCAGTGGTCCTCGATCCGGAGCGCGTCATTGCCGATCAGCACCTCGGAGAGCTGCTCGACGGCGGTGCGGACCGTTTCGCTGCGGCCCTCGCAGGTTGCCTCGCCCCAGCCGACGATCCCGCTCTCGGTTTCGATCCGGACAAACAGCCACCGCGGTGCGACGAGGAAGGTTTCGATCCTGCTGATAAGTGTCATGCCGGCTAGCCCTTGGTAGCGCCGGCAGTCATGCCGGAGACGATGTATTTCTGCGTGAAGAGCGCAATGATCATGATGGGGACGGTGACCACTGTGGCGGCCGCCATGAGGCCGCCCCAGTCGATGCTGGCGTACGAGACGAAGTCGAAGATGGCCACGGGCAGCGTCTTGGTCCGGGAACCGGAAAGCACCAGGGCGAACATGAAGTTGTTCCACGAAAAGATAAACGACAGGATGCCGGCGGTGGCCATTCCGGCGATGGACAGCGGCAGCGTAATGAGCCGGAACGCGCCGATCGGGGTGAGTCCGTCCACCTGGGCCGACTCCTCCAGCTCCAGCGGCAGGGAATCGAAGTAGCTCATCATGATGTACACGATCAGGGGAAGCGCAACGAACATGTGGCTGAGGATCAGTACTTCGAACCGCCCCACCATCCGCAGGTTGGAGAACACGTAGTACCACGGCACCAGCAGGGAGACGCCGGGGATGACGCGGGCCATCAGGACCACCAGGGCCGAGCGGTGCATGGTGAAGCGGCTCATGGCATAGGCGGCCGGTACGCCGAGAATGAGGGACAGCGCGGTGGAGACGAAGGCCACCCAGAAGCTGTTGAAGATGAAGACGAAGTAGTTGTTCCGCTGCAGCACGTTGGCGTAGTTCTCGCCCGTCGGGGCGAAGAACAGCGCCTTGCCGGTGTCGTAGATGTCCACGTTGGTCTTGAAGGAGGCCAGCAGCATCCAGGCCAGCGGGGCAATCAGGAAAAGCACCACCGCGATCAGGGCTATGACGCGGAAGACCTTGTAGGCGCGTGTGGCCAGGGGCTTCCGACGGCGGCGGATCACCTGGGGCTGTCCGGCGGAGGTCTGGTCTGGGGTCAGGACGGTCATTTGCTTACCGCTTTCTTGCGCATGGTCAGCAGCCACATGGTGCCGATGATGATCATGAAGAAGAGGATCAGTACCGCAGAGGACAGCCCGTACTGGTTGTAGTCAAAGCTCAGGCCGTAGGCGTAGACGTTCAGGGTCTCCACTTCGTGGAAGGAACCGCCGCCTTTGCCCTTGGTGGCGTAAAGGATGTCGAAAGTCTTCAGGGCGTCAATGCCCCGGAGGAGGATGGCCACAATCACGGTGGGCATCATGAGCGGAAGGGTGATGTAGAAGAAGCGCTGGAACGCGCTGGCGCCATCCACCCGGGCCGCCTCGTCAGGTTCTTCGGAGAGGGAGGTCAGGCCGGCAAGCAGGATCAGCACCACCATCGGGGTCCACTGCCACACGTCCATGAAGATGGTGGTCCCCAGCGCGGTGTCCTGGCCGGAGAGCCATGGCTGTGGCGGGATTCCGATCATGCCCAGCAGCTGGTTGGCGAAGCCGATGTTGGGATCGAAGATCAGCCGCCACATCATGCCCACGGCTACCGGAGTGGCAACCAGCGGAAGGAGGATGGCCACCCGGACCCACTTTTCGCCACGGAAGGGGCGCCAGAGAAGAAGCGCGATGCCCATGCCGAGCACCACCTCGCACACCAGCGCGACGCCGGTGAAGGACAGGGTACGGCCGACGGCGGGCCAGAAGCGTTCAGTGTCGGAGAGGACCGTGAGGTAGTTCTGCAGGCCGATGAACTCGGTGGCGGCACGGACGGACCCTTGCGAATCGGTGAGGCTCAGGTAGAGGGTCCAGGCCAGGGGGAAGACGATCAGGACCCCGACGAAGATCATCGCAGGGGCCGCAAAAAGCCACTTGCGGTGCCGGTTGGACCAGTTGGAGAAGTTCCCACGCATGCTGGGTGGGCGGCCGGCGCTGCGCGCAGGAGCGCTGCGGGGAGCGTTCATTACAGACATGTTCACCTAAGGAGTTGGGGGGTGAAGTGGGGCCGCGGCGGGACGGCATAGTCAATGCCGTCCCGCCGGGCTATGCACTGGGGCGCCGAGGCACCTGCAGCACTATTTCTTTTCGCTGTCCAGGAACTCCTGGAAGGCCTGGTGGGCGCTGTCAGCAGCGGCTGATGCATCCCCGCCGGTGATGGAGGCAACGATCGGCTCACCCACGATTTCGCGGGCCTTGCCTACGGTGACAACCTCCGGGCGGTCATGGCCCACACCGTTCTTGGCGCTAACCGCAATGGCCTCGGCGAGGTCCTTCGGGTAGGTGGAGGTTCCTTCGGAGTTCGCCCAGACCGAGGCGCGGGGCCCTGGGACGCCCGCCTTCTGCGCCGCCAGGGTCCGTTCCTTACTGGTGGCCCACTGGATGAACTTCCAGGCGTTGTCCTGGTTGCCCGAGGCCTCGTTCACTGCCAGGCCCCACGACGGGATGTTGTACGGCTTTGAACCTGCCGGGCCGGCGGGCAGGGCCGCGAAACCGACAGTGTCGGCAACCTTGGACTTGGCCGGGTCAGTGGCGTTCTTGTAGAGCGAGTCGGCCTCCGTGTAGAAGGCAGCCTTGCCCTGGGTGAAGATTGCCATGGCCTCGGGCCAGCTCATGTCCGTGCTGACGTTGGCCGGGCCGTAATTCTTGATCAGGCCGCCGTAGAAGGCGTAGGCCTCCTTGGCAGCAGCGGAATTGACGGTGGACTTGCCGCTGGCATCGGTGAAGTCGCCGCCGAAGCTGAAGAGGAAGCTGGAGAACTGGGTGACTGCGGCGGACTTGCCGGTGCGGGCCACAAAGCCGGCGGTGTCCGGCGAAGAAGCCTTGATGGCCTTCGCCGCAGCCTCAAGCTCTTCCATGGTCTTGGGCACCTGGAGACCGGCGGCCTGCAGGAGGTCCTTGCGGTAATAGAGCACTTCGCGTTCGGTGATGATGGGGACGCCCACCACCTTCCCGTCAACGGTGGTGGCCTTGACGGGGCCCTCCTGGTAGTCCTTCCAGTCCCAGGCGGCGTCAGATGAAACCTTGCCGGTCAGGTCAGCGAGGTAGCCGTTCTTCGCGAACGCCTTGCCCTCCTGGAGCGGGCGGTACATCATGACGTCGATTTCGTCGCTGCCGGCGTTCAGCTTGACGTTGTACTGATCGGAGAGCTGGTCTTCGCCGAGCTGGGTCAGTTCAACCTTCAGGCCGCTGGACTGCTCGAATTCCGGGATGGCTGCCTTGATGCCTTCAGTCCAGACGTGGTTAGCCAGCGTGACCCGGACTGTGCCGGATTCCTTGGCGTCCTCGCTGCCGCTGCCGCTGCAGGCGGTCAGCCCGAGCGAAAGCACCGCGGCGGCTGCCGCGTACTTCACTATTGAACGTCGCTTCATTACGACTCCCTCATTTCAGGGCTGACGTCACTGTCCAGCCGCATACAAATGCATCTTTACATCTGCTCTGGAAGCGATCATAGGTAAATAAGGCAGACATATACAACCCTTTTTGCTAAGCCGTATGATTTATGTATGAAAATCCCCAAGACGCTGCCGCCAACCGACCTTCACGGTTCGCTGGTGCAGAGTCTGGGACTCTCGATTGCTGAGGGCCACTTCGCTCCGAATTCGGTCCTGAGGCTGGACGAGCTGGAGGCGCAGCACAAGGTGTCCCGGTCCGTGGTCCGGGAGGCAGCCCGGGTGCTGGCGTCCAAAGGCATGCTGGCCTCCCGCCGTCGGTTCGGCACCGTGGTGCAGCCCGAGGAAGCCTGGAATCTCTACGACCCTCAGGTGATCCGGTGGCGGCTTGCTTCCTCCCGCCGGCTCGAACAGCTTCAGTCTCTCAATGAACTCCGTGGCGCGATTGAGCCGCAGGCCGCCCGCCTCGCGGCGGAACGCGCCTCCTGGGATGCCGGCAGCGACCTCGTATCCCATGCGGCCCGGCTGTGGGCGGCAGGCCAGCGCGGCGACCAGGAGGAATTCCTCCGGTTGGACGTCGAATTCCACGCCGCTGTCCTGAAGGCGTCGGGCAACGCCATGTTTGCCCAGCTGCAGAACCTGGTGGCCGAGGTCCTCACCGGCCGCGCGCAGCATGGACTGATGCCCCACCTGCCGGACCACCAGGCACTGCAGCTGCACGTGGACGTGGCCAGCGCCATCCAGCGCGGCGAGGCCGCCGCCGCACACGCGGCGATGAGCAGGATTGTGGAACAGTTCGCTGAGGAAGTGGGCACCATCTGGTCTGAGCACCACCCGGTCGGTGCCAAGGACGCACCAGCGCGGCAGCCGGGAAAGTCCGACGACGCCCCCCAACTGCCGCCGTCGAACTCCCTGCCTGGCCCTTCGGAACTGGTCCGCTAGAACGAACCGGTGGTGAACTGCCAGGTCCTGGTGGCCAGCTGATTGCCGGTGAGGTCGCGGATCGCCGCGGGACCGCCGGTGACCGTGACCGTGTATTTGGTCTTGGCGGCCAAGGTCTGCTGCGGGTCAAGGATCCACTGGTTGGTGGTGCCGTTGCGGAACACGGCGGCAGGAACCACTGCCCCGGTGACGGCGTTCCTGACCGTAAACGTAGCGGTGCCAACACCTTGGACTGCCTCGCTGAAGGAGACGGAAATGTTGTTGTTCCGCCGGACCAGGAGGGCGTTGCTGCCAGGGGTGAAGGCTGTGACTGTCGGCGCCGGACCGGTGCGGAATGTCCAGCTGGTGCTCGCCAGTGCGGTGCCCGCGGTATCCCGGATTGCCGAACTGCCGCCCACCAGGGTAGCCGTGAAGGTGCCGTCAGAGGCCAGCGCTGAGGCCGGATCGAGGGTGGCCGTTTTGGTGGTTGCGTTGTAGCTGACGGTGGCGGGAATGGCGGTGCCGGCCGCGTTCCGGAGCACAAAGGTTCCGGCGCCAACCCCCTGGACGGCGGCGCTGAAAGTTGCTGTCACGTTGGTCCCCACGGGCACCGCCGTCGCGTTCGCACCGGGTGTCCGGGACGTCACAGTGGGCGCCGGCAGTGCCGGCACAACCGGCGCCGTTCCTCCCGAGTAGAGCAGCCGGTTCGCGGTTCCGGCTCCTGCACCGCTGACGACGCCGGTTGTGGCGTTCGAGTTCAGCGCCGCCGCAACCTGAGCGGGCGCTAGCAATGGGTTTTGGGACAGCAGGACAGCTGCTGCCCCTGCTGCGTGCGGGGATGCCATGGACGTCCCGGACATGGAGGCGGTTGCGGTTGCTGACGCCCAGGAAGCGGAGGTGATGCCGACGCCCGGCGCGTAGAGGTCCACGCATGTACCGAAGTTGGAGAAGGACGCCTGGCGGTCGGCGGAATCGCTGGCCGCTACCGTGACGGCGGCGGGGAGCCGCGCCGGGGAGCCGGCGCAGGCGTCCACCGCGGAGTTGCCTGCCGCGACCACTGCAGTGACGCCGTCGTTGATGACTCCCTGCAGGGCGGTGTCCACGGCGGCGCTGGCGGCTCCGCCCAGGCTGAGGTTAACCACTGCGGGCGCTCCGGCAGCATGATTGGCAGCGATCCAGTCCAGGCCGGCCACCACATCGGAGTTGAAGCCGGAGCCGGTGCAGTCGAGCACCCGCACCGGGACAATCGTGGCACCCTTGGCCACCCCGTAGGTTGATCCGGCGACGGTCCCGGCAACGTGGGTGCCATGGCCGTTGCAGTCCCCGGATCCGCGTCCGTCCGGCACGGCAGTCCAACCACCGGCAATCCGGCCGGCAAACTCGGAGTGGGCGGCCAGAACCCCGGTGTCCACCACGTAGACGCTGGTCCCGGCTCCCGCCGCCGTCCACGTGTAGGTACCAGTGAGCGGCAGCGGCCGCTGGTCCACCCGGTCCAGTCCCCACGGTGCAGGCTGCTGAGTCCCGGTGATCCTGACCGGAGCATCGATCTCCACCGCCACGACGCCGGCGGAGCGGGACAGTGCCGCGGCCTGGGCCGGCGTCGCCATGACCTGGGCACCACGGAGGGCGTGTGAATAGGACCGGCCGACGCCGATGCCCTGGGACTTCAAGCGCGCCACCTCGGCAGGGACATCGGCTTCCCCGGCGTACTGGACGATGTAGCGGTTCTTTGCCCCGCCGTCGTTCCCGGAGCGGTCAACGGCCGCTGCCGGCAGGGCAGACGCCGAAAGAATGACGGCGGCAATGAGGGGTGTGATGACTGCGGGCAGCGCTACACGGGGCAGCACAAAACGTCGGGTGCGCATGGGAGTCCTAGCGGGGCAGAGGGGGCTGGGCGGAACTGGTACACCGCTCCTGCAAAAAGCTTAGGAGCCCCCACCCGCCAATGACGGAATCTGCCCGGATCCTGCGGAAACCCTTGGCCAGTTGCGGGAATGCCTTGCGAAAGCGGCTCAGTCCTCCGTGGGCGTGGTCCGGTTCGAGTGGTACGTCCGCCAGGTGTGCTCGGGTTCGAATCCCAGCAGGCGCCTCGCCTTGTCGATGGACAGCATGGTCTCGTGCTCGCCCAGCTCCTTGGTCACCTTGGCGTTGGGGAACACTTCGGCGGCCAGGCTGGCGCTGGAACGGCTCATGACGGTGTCCGCGTTCGCGACGATGAACGCCTCGAAACCGGGCTGCGCATTTTCAAGGGCGCGGGCCACCGCCTGCGCGCCGTCCCTTCCGTCGATGTAGCCCCAAAGGTTCCACTTGCGCCCCCGGGCGTCCGCATCGAAGGACGGGAACCGTTCGTAATCCCCGGCGTCCATCACGTTGGAGAACCGCAGACCAGTGATGCTTAGCTCAGGATCCCACCGGGTCAGCTGGATGGCCATCTGCTCCTCGAGGTGCTTCACCAGCGAGTAGGTGCTCTCGGGCCGGGCCGCGTATTCCTCATCCACGGGAATGTACGGCGGATCGCTGTCGAACGGGAGTCCCAGCACCGTCTCGCTGGAGGCGTAGACCACCTTCTTGATGCCTGCCCGCCTGCACGCCTGGAAGACGTTGTAGGTGGAGAGCATGTTGTTCTCGAAGGTGGCGGCGTCAGGGATGATGCCAGGTGCGGGGATGGCCCCCAGGTGGACGACGGCGTCGAACCCAGCGTGCCGGTCGTCCACGCCCAGCAGGACATCCAGGACCTGGCCGTAGTTACGCAGGTCCACCACCACCAGTCCGGGGCTCCGGTCCCCCGCGCGGTCCAGGTTCATAACCTGGTGGCCGTCCTCGGTGAGCCTGCGGACCACGTGACGCCCCAGTTTTCCGCTTCCGCCGGTCACTGCAATCCTCATGGTGCCACTCCTTCTGCAAGTAACTTTTCGACGGCCGCAATGGCCCGTTCAGTGATGGCATCTGGGTCTCCGCTGCCGTCAACCGAGACCAGCATGCCGCGGCCGGCGTAGACGGCAACAACCTCGTGTGTTTCGCGGTGATAAAGGTCCAGCCGGTGCCGGAACACCTCGAGGGTGTCGTCCTTCCGGCCCTGTTCCTTGGCCCGCTTGAGCATCCTTTGCTCGAGTTCGGAATCAGGTGCGCGGAGCTCCACGACGGCGTCGAGCCGCTGGCTCCGGGAGGAAAGCATGTTGTCCAGTTCCGTAACCTGGGTGGCAGTCCGGGGGTACCCGTCGAGCAGGAACCCGGGCTCCAGGTCTGACTCCTGGAGCCGGTCCTTGACCAGCGCGTTGGTGAGCTCGTCCGGAACAAAGGCGCCGTCGTCCAGGTACCTGGCAGCCTCCACCCCCAGCGGCGTCTCCTGGCTGACGTTGGTCCGGAAGATATCGCCCGTGGACACCGTGGGGATGCTGAAATGCCGCGCAATGTGCACCGCCTGGGTGCCTTTTCCCGATCCGGGCGGCCCGATGATGAGCAGTCTGGTCATGTTTTGTCCCTCCGCGGCGTCATAGCCGGCTGGTCTCAGGTCCACCGCCGGCAGCGCCAACGTGTGCTTCATTCTGCCTACAAGCCTCACACAACACCAGCCTGGGGAGAGCGCCGGGCCGGGCCGACCCATTGCATTTCAGGCGCCTCCGGCTTGTATATACTTCTGGATATCGGTTTAGCAGCAGGCCGTTGGAGAGTTCGTCCGAACCAGCGGCCTCCGCGTCTTCCAGCCTCTGCGGCGGGTTGCGGGGTGTTGCCGGCTCGTTTTGACCTGAGCGAATGGCACCAAGAACCGTGGCCGGCGAGTCAACTGCAAATACAGCTACATCAATCACCGAGCACCTGCATGAGGAACTTCTCAACAGCGCCGATGTTGAGGAGTTCCTGAACGAGCTCGCACGGGTTGCAGCCCGGAATCTTTCGGCTCCCGCTGACGAAGTGCTGTGCGGCATCGCCCTCCTTCGCGAGCGCAAGGCGGCCACGGTTGCCAGCAGCGGACCAGCTGCGCTGGCCCTTGGCCAGATCGAATACCAGACCAGCGAAAGCCCGGGCATGGCTGCTTCCTCGGACCAGATGACAGTCCTCATCGCCGACGTCGTCGAGGACACTCGCTGGCCCGCATACTCTGATGCGGTCACCGGCCACCGGATCCGCTCCGTCCTGGCAATTCCGTACCAGCTCCAAGGCGAAACGAAAGCGGCCCTGCTCCTGTATTCCGCGCGTCCCCGCCGCTTCGACGGCAGCATTCGGGAATCCGCGGAGGACTTCGTTCGCCAGACTTCCCTGGCTTTGCGGCTTGCCGTCCGCTTCGCCCATTACAGCGACACTGCGGCGAACCTGCGGGCCACCCTGGAGTCCCGCACGGTGATCGACATGGCCGTGGGCATCATCATGGCGCAGAACCGCTGCAGCCAGCAGGAAGCTTTCGACCTCCTGAGGGCCGCCTCAAGCACCCGAAATTCGAAGCTGCACAAAGTGGCTGCCTCCGTGGTCAGCGCCCTGGGACAAGGCACCGTCCGGACACATTACGACGGGTGAAACCGGGGAGCCTCACCAGCCTTTACACTGGTTCAAAGTCGGCTCCGGGGGGCTCATGGAAAAGAAACTCGTCTGTCTGGTCATTGAGGACGACGACGACATCCGCATGCTGGTCACAGTGGTGCTGACCCGCGCCGGCTTTGACGTCCGCGCAGTGGCAAACGGCGCCGAGGGCATCGTTGCAGCGGCTGATCCCTCAGTTTCACTCATCACCCTTGACCTGGGCCTGCCGGACATGGACGGTCACATCGCCGCCCGCGCCATCCGCGCCCTCAGCAAGGCTCCCCTGCTTTTCCTCACGGCTAGATCTGAGGAAGATGAGATCCTCGCCGGGATGGCCTCAGGCGCGGCCGCTTATCTCACGAAGCCTTTCCACCCCAAGGACCTTCAGGAAATCGCGCTCAGGCTGTGCCCGCCGGCTGCCCCGGCCCGGCAGGAATCGGCACGGCAGGAGTCAGCCCGCCGGGACTCAACCCGCCGGGACTCAACCCGCCAGGATTCGTCCGCGCACCAGCGCCAGTAAAACAGCAACGCTACAGCTGGTCGTAGACGAGTTCGTCCCCAACAAGCCGCACCCCGGACGTGGGCGGGTGTGGCGCGAGCTTCCCGCCGGGCATCAGGTGCCGGACGTCAACGCCGTCGAGCAGCACAAGGTGGTCAGCGATCAGCCGCCGGTGGCACCGCCACCACACCGTCTCGCTGCACATGATCGCCACGGATTGCTCCCCGGCCTGGGCGATCAGCTCAGCGACGGCGGCCAGGAATTCGGGTGACCTCATGTAGGCGGCGTAGGCACGGAACGAGTCATTGCGCAGTGCCACGTCTGGCGAATCGGGCGGCAGCTTCCGGAACCCGCCCAGCCGCTTCTCCCAGCGGTACTCCACTCCTGCCGCGGGCAGCCACTCTGCCAAAAGATCCTTGCCGAAATGCGGAAACTTGCGGCTGCCGGGGGCGATGCGGACATCAACCAGGGCCTCGACTCCCGAGGCGGACAGCAGCTCGGTCAACTCGGCCTGGCCGGCGGTTCCGTGCCCCACCGTCAGCAGCCGCACGTTCCTGTCCGCCATGACCATGCTCCCCACCCTTTCACAGGCTCAGCACATCCTCGGCAAACCGGAGCGAAAGCCTGGCTGCCTAGAAATGATGCATGACTCCTCACAAGAACAGAGAACGCAAGGCCGGCCGGGTACGGCGCGCCGTCGTCGCAGGGGCAGTTGCCCTCACGCTTTCAGCAGGCGGAGCCACAGCCTGGGCTCTGGACCGTTTTGTGGTCCGACATGTTGCGATTTCTGATGTTTCCGCCTACGAGGCCAGCCAGACAGGTACGGGCGGGTCCGGCACCAAGGCAGAAACCACCACCGATTCCACCAGCACCACCGCAGTCGCCACAGACACCTCCTACGTCTCCGATTCCTCAAACATCAACATCTCCACGGTGACCACCGGCACCGGCGACAGCACCGTCACCTACTACGTTGCCGACGTCGTGCTCGAGGATGCCACCACCCTCCAGTCAGCGTTCGCCGAGGACAGCTTCGGCGAGAACATCACCGAAACCACCTCAGCCATAGCCGAGGCGAACAACGCGGTTTTCGCCATCAACGGCGATTACTACGGCTTCCGGGACACCGGAATCGTGATCCGCAACGGCGTGGTCTTCCGCGATGAAGGTGCCCGTCAGGGCCTGGCCTTCTACACCGACGGCACCGTGAAGGTGTACGACGAAACCGCCACCACTGCCGAGCAGCTCCTCGCCGACGGCGTCTGGAACACCCTCTCCTTCGGCCCGTCCCTGCTGGAGGACGGCGAGGTTGCTGAGGGCATCGAGGATGTGGAGGTGGACACCAACTTCGGCAACCACTCGATCCAGGGCGAGCAGCCGCGCACCGCCGTCGGCATCATCGACGGGAACCACCTCGTGTTTGTGGTGGTGGACGGCCGCAGCCCCGGCTACAGCGCCGGCGTCACCATGACCGGCCTGGCGGAGATCATGCAGAGCCTCGGCGCCAGCACGGCGTACAACCTCGACGGCGGCGGATCCTCCACCATGTACTTCAACGGCGGGCTGGTCAACAACCCCCTGGGCGAGAACAAGGAACGCGGCACCTCCGACATCCTCTACATCGCGAAGTAGGGGCCGTGATCATCCTGATCCCGGCCTATGAGCCGGACCTGCAGCTGCCCGCCCTGATCCGTTCCATCCGCGACGCCGAGCCGTGGGCCACCGTGGTGGTGGTGGATGACGGCAGCGGGCCGGAGTACAAGGACGTGTTCGACGGCGTCAAGGCCCTTGGGTGCCACGTGATCGGGTACGCCCGCAACCGGGGAAAGGGCTTCGCGCTCAAGACCGGCTTCGGGTTCATCGCGGACCACCTCCCCGGGCAGAACGTGGTCTGCGCGGACAGCGACGGCCAGCACACCATCGTGGACATCCTCAGTGTGGCGGCCGCTGTGCGGCCCGGCTCGGCGGCCATGGTGCTGGGGACCCGGAACTTTACCGGCAGCGTCCCGGCACGCAGCAGGTTCGGCAACAGCGCCACCCGCCTGCTGTTCACCCTGGCCACCGGCGAGCGCATTTCCGATACCCAGACGGGCCTGCGCGGGTATCCGGCGGCCATGCTCCCGTGGCTGCGTTCAATCCGCGGGGAACGGTACGAGTACGAGCTGAACCTGCTGCTGGAAGCAAAGCAGGCCGGTTACGCCATCCGCACCGTGGACATTGCCACCGTCTACCTGAACCACAACGCGGGCTCCCACTTCCGGCCCGTGGCAGACTCGGTCCGCATCTATGCACCCCTGCTCAAATTCCTCGCCTCGTCCTTCGCAGCGTTCCTGGTGGACACGCTGGTGTTCCTGCTCCTGACTCTGGTCACCGACTCGCTGCTGCTGGCGGTGGTAGGGGCAAGGGCCGTGAGCTCCGCCGTGAACTTCCTGGTGAACCGGAGGGTGGTGTTCGAGCACGGCAGGGACAAGCCGGCAGCGGCCGCCGGGCTGCGCTACTTCAGCCTGGTTATCGTGCTGCTGGCCGCCAATTACGGCCTCATCTACGCCCTGGATGCGCTCATGGTGGCGGCACTGCCAGCGAAGATTCTCACCGAAATTACCCTCCTGGCCGTCAGCTATGCGGTGCAGCAGCGGTTCCTTTTTTCGCCGGCCGGAGGCAAGTCACGGGATGAAGCCCGCGACGCCGGCCGCGCCGGGCAGCAGCCCGTCCGCCCTATCCGGTGATTCCCGTCTTCCCAGCATAGGACGTGGCCTGGCCGCGCACCTGGTCCACGTAGGAATCGGACTGGTTGTAAGCGTAGACAGCCCGATTCCAGCCGTTGGCGGTGGTGAGATCGCCTCCGCGGGCGCATAAGTAGCCGGCCGCGCTGAGCGCGGCATCGTCGATGTTGAAAGGATCCGCCCTTCCATCGCCGTTCCCGTCCCGTCCGGCGAGCCGCCAGGTGGAGGGGATGAACTGCATGGGCCCGACGGCGCGGTCCCAGCTGGCGTCGCCGTCCAAGGCGCCGCCGTCGGTATCAGCGATTGCAGCGAATCCGTTGCCGTCCAGGCTGGGGCCCACCAGTGGTCCACTCGCCTGGCCTGCTTCGGTCAGGCTTCCGCCGCCGTAGGCTCCGTGGGCGGATTCGACGAAGCCGATCGCCGCGACGGTATTCCAACCGATTCCACACCCCGGAGCGGATTGATTGGCGGCGCCGGCCGCGCGCACGTAGGCCTGCAGCGCCCGGGCGGGTATGCCGGTTTGCGCGGCTGCCAGGACAACCCACTGGGCGTCCGCGTTCCGGATGATGTTCACTGCAGGGATAACGCCGGTGGCGGGCGTTTCGAGTTTCGCCTCCGAGCGGGGCGGAGGAAGCAGAGCCCCGCGGACGTCCGCGCCGGATTCCCGGAGTGCCCAGAATGACAACGCGGTGATGACGCAAATCGCGAACACGCAGAAGACCGCAAGGCGTTTGAGTCGGAGCACGTGGTTGATCCTATCCATCAACCCTCATATTCGTGCCTAGGGTCCGTCACAGCACCAGCACAGCTTGGCCGTGGATCGTGAATATCAGCCCACCAACAGATTCCGGAGAATCCGATGACTTCCCTCATTTTCATCGCCGCAGACCTCGCGGCCATCAGCATCCTCACGTTCGTCCTCTACCTCCGCCGCCACCGGCGCCGCGACCTGGTGGTGTCCTACCTGGGCATGAACGTGGGGGTCCTCGCAGTCGCCACGGCGCTGTCCGGTTCTTCAGCCGGACTCGGCCTGGGACTCGGCCTCTTCGGCGTGCTGTCCATCATCCGGCTCCGTTCCACCGAGCTGGCCCAGCACGAAGTGGCCTACTACTTCTCGGCACTGGCCCTCGGCCTGATCGCCGGCCTCGGCATCGAGCCCGTCTGGCTGACCGCCTCATTGATGGGCCTGATCCTCCTGGTGATGTTCATCGGTGACCACCCCCGCGTCCTGCCGGCCCACCGGCACCAGACGGTGATTCTGGACCGTGCCCTCGCAGAGGACGGCGCACTCCACGCCCGGCTCGAGGAGGTCCTGCACGGCAAGGTCCACTCGGCCACCATCGTTGAACTCGACCTGGTGAACGACAAGACCATCGTCGATGTCCGCTTCGCCTACAACCCTGCCGCCCGCATTGCGGCGGCCGAGCCGCCGGCGATCGAAACGATCCCGGCCTCCCCCACCAACCCGGCTGCACCCGTCCACGCATCGGCAGGTGCGGCATGAGCGCCCCCGCAAGCACCGGCGTCGTGAGCATCCTCCGCCGGCTGCCCACTGTGGGCCTCGAAGAGCTGAACGCAGAAGCCGCGCTGCAGACCCGGGTGGACCGCAAGTACGTGGTTCCCGAGACGTTGGCGCAGGAGCTCCTGGCCACCTTTGAGGCCGAGGTCCGGGTTCTGGAGATGGACGGTTCCATCAACTTCGCCTACGACTCCGTCTACTTCGACACCGCGGAACTGGACAGCTATCTCCTGGCCGCCCACGGCCGGCGCCGCCGCTACAAGGTGCGGACCAGGACGTATGTGGACAGCGCCATCAGCTTCCTGGAGGTCAAGACCGAAGGCGCCCGTGAAGCAACGGTCAAGGAACGCATCCCCTACGATCTTGCGGACCGTGCACGGCTGACGGACGAAGGCCTGGACTACGTCCACGAGACCCTCGCCGCGGCGGTGGGCGGAGCGCCCGCCGGATCCCTCGGGCCGGTGCTCGAGACGCGCTACCACCGCACCACGCTCTACCTGCCGGAATCCGGCAGCCGCGCCACCATCGATACCGGCGTCACCTGGCAACGCCCCGGCGGGCACGCCTGGATGCTGGACGGCGCGGTGATCCTGGAAACCAAATCCGGCTCGGCCGCCGGCCCGCTGGACCAGCACCTCTGGGCCCACGGGGTCCGCCCCTCCCGGATCTCCAAGTTCGCCACCGGCATGGCGGCCCTGTGCCCGGACCTGCCCGCCAACCGCTGGAACCGCACCCTCCGCCGCTCCATGAACCTCCGCCCCGCCGCCTGACACCCCCACCCCCACAGACTTCAAAGGAACACCATGAACCGCTTCCGCTCTGCCCTCTCCGTCACTGCCCTCGCCCTCACCATCGGCCTGGCCGGCTGCGCCACCGCTCCGACCACCACGGGAACGTCCATCACGGGCACCACCTCCAGCGGCTTCACGTCCGGCAACTCGGCCACTTCCGGCACGGCGCAGGCCGCAGTGTCGCTGGACACCCTCGCCGCCGATACGCACTACGACGCCGATGACCTCACCTGGGATGCGGCGGCCGAAGTAGCCGTCACCCTGGCGGACGGTGCATCGAGTGTGGCCGCCGGCTCGACGTCGGACGCTGTCACGGTCGACGGCGACACAGTCACCATCGGCGCGGCCGGCACCTACCGGCTCAGCGGGTCAGTGACCGACGGCGAGGTGGTGGTGGCCGCCGGTGAAGAGGACGTGGTCCGCATCATCCTCGACGGCGCGGAAATCTCCAGCTCCACGGGCTCGCCGTTGGTGGTTCAGAGCGCGAACGAGGCCATCGTGTTTCTGGAAGACAGCACGTCCAACGCGCTCAAAGACGCCTCCACCTACGCCAACACCGCCGAGGATGCCCCGAACGCCGCCCTCTACTCCCAGGCCGATCTCACCATCGCCGGCACGGGGTCACTGACTGTGGAAGGCAACTTCAATGACGGCATCTCCTCCAAGGACGGCCTGGTGCTGGCCGCCGGCAACGTCACCGTGGACGCCACGGACGACGGCATCGTGGGCAAGGACTACGCCGTGCTGCTGGACGGCGCCTACCAGGTCACCGCCGGCGATGACGGCTTCAAATCGGACAACGAGGAGGACGAAGGCCGCGGCTGGGTGCTCATCAACGGCGGCACCCTGAACGTCAGCGCCGTGGATGACGGCATCAAGGCCTTCAACACGCTGACCATCGCGGCCGGCGCCACCACGGTTGAGGAATCGGAGGAGGGCCTGGAGGCCCGGCACATCGTGGTCACCGGCGGAACGGCCAACATCACCGCGAACGACGACGGCGTGAACGCCTCGGGCGGGTCCTCCACCGCCACCACCGGAGGCGGGACGGGCGGCGGCGGGATGGCGGTGGGCGACTACACCGTGGAAATCAGCGGTGGCTCCCTGACCATCAACGCCCAGGGCGATGGCCTGGACTCCAACGGCAACGCCACCATCTCCGGCGGCACCGTCGTCGTCAACGGCCCCACCAACTCCGGCAACGGGGCCCTGGACGTCAACGGCGAACTCACCGTCACCGGCGGCACCGTGGCGGCCGCCGGAAGCGCGGGCATGGTGGTCACCCCAGGCACGTCCTCCACACAGTCCGGCGTGCAGGTGACGCTCGGATCAACCGTACCGGCAGGCACCGTGGTGCAGATCGCGGACTCCGCAGGCACCGTGGTAGCAGCGTTCGTCACCACCAAGGCCACGGCGTCGCTGGTGTTCTCCTCGGCAGCAATCACCGAGGGTGAGTCGTACACCGTCTACACCGGCGGCACCGCCACGGTCAGCGCCGGCATCGGTGAAGGATCCCTGGACGGAGCCGATCAGGTCAGCACCGTGACCGCCGGCGAGTACACCGCCGAGGGCATGGGCGGCGGAGGCGGCTTCGGCCCCCGCCGCTGACCCCCCCCAACCGACGCTCTCTCACTCCCTGCACGTTTTTGACCGACGCTCTCTCACTTTCTTCAAGAAAGTGAGAGAGCGTCGGGAAATAAGCGACATCGAGTGAGAGAGCGTCCCGGGTGTGGGGGTGGGTGGGGGTGCGGGGTGCTGTCTGGATTCCGGTTAACGGCGCATAATTGGACGCACAGGCGGCCGCAGCCATTGGAGGAAACCATGAAGTTTCTCGGAGCACTGATTGTCATCTGGCTGATCATCGGCGGACTGGCCGCCTGGCAGCGCGGCTACTTCGGCGGGGCGCCGGGCTCCTGCGCCGAAGCGGGGACGGTGGCCATCACCATCGTCGCCGGGCCGCTGAATTACATGGGAGTGAATCCACAGGTGGACTGCGTCCTTCCGCAACCTTCGCAGTAGCCATGTCCTTGGTGCCGCGCCGGGCGTTCCCTAGAGTAAGGGATGCCGGGTGTGGACATTGCTCTGCGCCCGGAACCTGATTCCGAAGCTTCGAAAGGACCGCCGAGATGGCATTCGTCACCGTTGGAACCGAGAACAGCACCGAGATTGAGCTCTACTACGAGGACCACGGCAGTGGCCAGCCCGTTGTCCTGATCCACGGCTACCCGCTGGACGGTGCCTCCTGGCAAAAGCAGACCACAGCCCTCCTGGACGCCGGCTACCGGGTCATCACCTACGACCGCCGCGGGTTCGGAAAATCCAGCAAGACCACCAAAGGCTACGAATACGACACGTTCGCGGCGGACCTCAAGACCCTCCTGGACACCCTGGACCTCAACAACGTGGTGTTGGTGGGCTTCTCGATGGGCACCGGCGAAGTAGCCCGCTACATCAGCACCTACGGTTCGGCCCGGGTTGCCCGTGCTGCTTTCCTTGGTCCGTTGGAGCCGTTCCTGCTGAAAACAGAGGACAACCCTGACGGTGTCCCGCAGGAGGTCTTTGACGGCCTCGCCAAGGCAGTCACGGCAGACCCTTTCGCATTCCTGCGGGAGTTCTTCAAGAACTTCTACAACGCCGAGGCATTCCTGGGCACCCCGCGGCTCAGCCAGGAAGCCCTGGATGCCAGCTGGAACGTCGCGACCGCCGCAGGAGCCACCGCACTGGTGGCCGCCCAACCCACGTGGCTGACGGACTTCCGCGCCGACATTCCAAAGATCGATGTTCCCACGCTCATCCTGCAGGGCAGCGCAGACAAGATCCTCCCCATCGACGCCACCGGCCGCAGGTTTGCCAAGGCCCTGCCGTCCGCTGATTATGTGGAGATCGACGGCGCCCCGCACGGCCTGCTGCTGACACACGCCGCAGAGGTCAATGAGGCCCTGCTCGCGTTCCTGAAGAAACAGGCGGCTTAAGCCGGATCTCCCCTGCCTACGGGGCAGGGTGGTGGTCCCTGCCGCGCATGCGTACTGCCACGACGACGCCGGACGCCGCCGTGAGTGCCGCGACAACGCCCACGGCTGCCGGGATGCCGTAGGCATCGGCAATGATCCCGGACAGAAGGGCACCGACGGCGAACCCGCCGTCGCGCCACAACCGGTAGATCCCCACTGAGCGTGCCCGCCACTGCGGGTGCGCCACGTCGCCGATCGCCGCGAGCAGGGTGGGGTAGACCATGGCCGTGCCGGCACCGAGCAGAATGGCAGCGGCCAGCCAGATTCCGAAGTCCTGGCCCGCAGCCACCATTGCCAGTGCTGCGGCCTGCACCATCATGCCGCCGACGATCAGTGGCTTGCGGCCGATCCGGTCCGACAATGCGCCGGTGACCAGCTGCCCTGCGCCCCAAACGGCAGGGTAGACGGCGGCGAGGATGCCGATGCGCTCCAGGCTGAGCCCTGCGGTGGCGAACAGCACTGGAAACAGACCCCAGGCCAGGCCGTCGTTGAGGTTGTTCACCATGCCAGCCTGGCTGACTGAGGACAGTGACTTGTCGCGGAAGCTGGTCAGGGTGAAAACCTCGCGGCTGCTCAGCCCGGCTTCCGTTCCGGCGTGGACGGAGACGTGGGCGGCTGCTTCGGCTTTGGCATGGTGGTGCGTTTCGCGGATGGTCAGGACGGACAACCCAAGTCCGACGGCGATGAAGGCAGCCCCGAGGAGGAACGGTCCCGGCCGCAGCCCGTAGGTGGAGGCGATGTAGCCGGTGGCCAGCGCAGTGCCGGCAACTCCGAGGTAGCCTGCCGCCTCATTGAGGCCCATGGCCAGTCCGCGTCGTTCGGGCCCCACAAGGTCCATTTTCATCATCACCGTAGTGGACCAGGTCAGGCCCTGGCTGATGCCCAGCACCACGTTGGCTGCGACGATCCAGCCCCAGGAAGGCCCGAAGATCAGCAGGAACGGGACGGGCAGGGCAATCAGCCAGCCGGCAACCAGGACCGGTTTGCGGCCGTACCGGTCCGACAACGTTCCTGCGAAGTAGTTGGTGGCCGCTTTGGCCACACCGAACGCCAAAATGTACGTCAGGGCACTGGTGTAAAGGTCAAGGTGGAAGACCTGCCCGGCCAGCAGCGGCAGCACCATTCGTTCCTGCCCCAGTGTGCCGCCTACAAGAGCGTTGACCGCCACCAGCAGCAGGAACTGCGCCAGGTTCTGGCGCAGTCCCAGTGCAATCAAGGTCATTGCTGCTTTGCTTAGCTGCTGGGCACGGACTGGCGTGCCTGCCGCCAGGCGTTCCAGCCCGCGTAGCTGCCGTCAAGCTCGACGACGTCGTACCCGGCGCGGCGCAGCGCGCTGGCAGCTACGGAGTTCCGGACACCGCTTTGGCAGTAGGTGACGATGGCGCCTTCGGCGGGGAGTTCATCCAGGTGCCACATGACCCGGCCGCCGCTGAGCTGGTGGGATCCGGGGATGTGCCCGTCGGCGTGCTCGGTGCGGTTGCGGACGTCCAGGACCATTGCAGCATCGAAGTCTGCCAGATCGGCGGGCTGGATGAGCTTCGGCGTAGACAGCGGCAGGCCCTCGAGGCTCGTGACGTAGCCGGCCACGTTGTCGATGCCGACGCGGATGAGGTGGTCCCACATGTCCTGGGCCTGCTCCTGATCAGCGGCCAGTAGCACCAGCGGGTTCTTGTCTGTTTCGGGATTAACCACCCAGGCGCCGTAGCTGGCCACCGACTTGCCGGCGGGGACGTTCAGGGAGCGGGTGACGGTTCCTTCATGGACTTTGCTGTTGGAGCGGGTGTCGATGAAGGTGACTTTGTCCGCGGCGAGGTCCTTGGCAACTTCTGCATTGTCCAGCTCCGGCAGCGGCGTGCGCTCGCCCATAACGGCCGGGCCTTCACGGTTTTCGCGCTTCATGCGGCCGAAGTAGGCGTGGGCGTCGGGCTGGCCCTCGAGGAGTTCGTCGATGAAGCCCTGCTCGTCATTGGCGGCGAGGTAGGGGCCCCACCAGGCGTAGAGGCGCTCGTAGCCAACAGTGCTGGACGGGATGGCGCCGAGGGCCTTGCCGCAGGCGCTGCCCGCGCCGTGCGCCGGGTGGACCTGGACGTAGTCCGGCAGGGTCAGGAACTTGTCCCGCAGGCTGGCGAAGAGCTGCTTGGCTCCCACAAAGCGGGTATCGATTCCGCCGGCAGCCTCGTCGAGCAGGTCCGGGCGGCCCAGGTCACCCGAGAAGACGAAGTCGCCGGAGAGCAGGTAGCCGGGCAGGTCGCTGAACGCGCCGTCGGTGATGAGGAAGGACAGGTGTTCCGGGGTATGGCCCGGGGTGTGCACGGCCTGGATGCTGATGTTGCCCAGGGTGATCGTGTCGCCGTCAAAAAGACGCTCGCCGTCGAACCCATACTGCCAGTCCGGGCCGCCTTCACCCGAGACGTAGATCCTGGCACCGGTGGCAGCCGCCAGTTCGCGGGTGCCGGAGAGGTAGTCCGCGTGGATGTGGGTCTCAGTGACAGCCACGATCTTCATGCCGTTCTTCTCGGCCAGTTCCTGGTAGACCGCGATGTCGCGGCGGCCGTCAACAACAATGGCTTCACCTTTTGCCTGGCAGCCGATCAGGTAGCTGGCCTGGGCGAGGTCTTCATCGTAAATGCGCTCGATAAGCATCTGGCGCTCTCCTTCGTGAAAGGGGTGGAGGAAAAGTGTTTTCTGATACCAATTTTAATACCCTAGGGGGTATCCCGCAAGTGGTGGTCTTCCCGTCAGGCCGGCTGCTGGGCTGCAGCTGCCCTGACTTTGGTCATGTCCAGGTTCTTCACTTCCTGGATGACCTCTTCCAGGCCAGTGGCATTGAGGGCTCCGGGCTGGGAAAAGACCAGGGTCTTGTCCTTGAAGGCCATCAGGGTGGGGATGGAGGTGATGTTCGCTGCGGCGGCGAGGGCCTGTTCGGCTTCGGTGTCCACCTTGGCGAAGGTGATGTCCGGGTGCCGTTCCGCGGCGTTCCCGTAGGTGGGGGCGAACATGCGGCACGGGCCGCACCAGGCGGCCCAGAAGTCAACGAAGACGATCTCGTTGTTCTCCAGGGTCTCGGCGAAGCCCTGTTCGGTGATGTCGATGGTTGCCATCGTCTTTCGTGTCCTTTCGGGGCTGTCTTTTGTGGTTGTTGGTTGGACTGGAGGGGCTCAGGTCGTGGGGAGGCCTGCGCGGGTCCACGCGATCATGCCGCCGGTCATGGTGTCGGCAGTGAAGCCCGCACCATTCAGGGCGTCGGCGCCCCGGGCGGAACGGTTCCCGCTGCGGCAGACCGCAATGACGGGGACGGCAGGGTCCAGTTCGGACAGCCGTTCCTGCAGCTGGCCCATGGGGATGTGCAGGGCTCCTGGGATCATTCCTTCGGACACCTCGAAGTCCTCACGGACGTCGAGAATCGTGGACGAGGCGCGGCGCTGGTGGGTTTCGGTAATGGTGATTTCAGCCATGGTTTTCTCCTTCGAATGAATTAGCGGACGGGTTCGCCGGCCTGGCGCCAGGCCGCCATGCCGCCGCGGAGTGAGTACGCCTCATAGCCCTTTTCAGCAAGCAATCGGGCAGCGGAAGCGGACCGTACGCCGGACTGGCACATAGCGATCACGGGCCGGGTCTTCTGGATCCCGGCCGTGCCGGCCTGAAGCCTGTCCAGCGGGACATGCTTGGCCTGCGGCGCCCGCCCGGACCGCCACTCCTGGGCGGAACGGACATCGATCAGCGTTGCTCCGGAGGCCAGGAGTTCCTTGGCCCCGGCTACCGAGACGGTCTTGTAGGGCTTGCCGAAGGCTTTCTTCAGGGAGCTGATAAGTCCCATGTGGTTCTCCTTTGTTGAAGGGGTGGTGGTACGGGCGGGTCAGGCCGGTGTGGGGACGTTGCTGCGGCGGCCACTTCGGTTGCGCAGCGGGCAGGAGGTGATGAAGAACCAGCAGACACCCGCTGTAGCGGCGGCCAAGGTGCCAACACCGGCCGCAATGAACCACCGGAGATCAGCCGGGGCCTGCTGGATGAGCACGAAGGTTCCCATCGCCAGGACAAACCAGCCGAAGGCCTTCCGAAGAGCGGCTTCCGGGATGCGGCCGGCAAGCCTGGAACCGATCAGGGTGCCTGCGATCGCTGCCGCGGTTACACCGAGGGTGATGCCCCAGTCCAGCTGGACTGTTGTGAGGTATCCGGCGAGTCCGGCAAAGGACTTCATGGCGATGACCACTAGCGATGTACCCACGGCAATCGACATCGGCAGGCCACCCAGGAGCGCCAGGGCGGGAACCACGAGGAATCCGCCGCCCGCGCCGACGAGGCCGGTCACCAGCCCCACGACGGCGCCGTCAAGCAACACCCTGCCCAGGGGCAGTTCATGCTTGACGGGCGCATCGGCGTCGGACTTTTTCTTCCGGCCGCGAAGCATGGCCACGGAGGTGGCCACCATCATGACGGCGAAGGCGATGAGCAGGATCTGGCCGGGGATATGGCCGCCGAGCAGGCCGCCGACGAACGCGCCGGCCATGCCAGCCGCGCCGAAGATCAGCCCGGTCCGCCACATCACCCTGCCCCCGCGGGCGTGGCTGAACACACTCACGGCCGAGGTGACGCCGACGACGAACAGGGAGGCCGCAATGGCTTCCTTGGCATCGAACCCTGCCACGTAGACCAGGATCGGCACGGTCAGGATCGATCCGCCGCCGCCGAGGACACCGAGCGAGAGCCCGATGACCACCGACAGCGCAAGAACGAGGAGCAGGGTGAGGGTCATTAGGCTTTGGCCTCGGCGTTCACATCGGAGTTGACGCCGGCACTGACCGGCAGGGCAAGGATGGCACTTTCGCGGGTGGGCTCCTTGGCGGCCTTGTTCCACGGCATTGCCGAGATGGCCTGGCCCATGGCGCACGTGTTGGTGGCGGCGGAGAAGGTCAGTCCCGTCCCGATCAGGCCGGCAAGGGTGCGGATCTTCGGGGAGACGAACTTGCCGCCTGCCAGGCCCAGAACCCCGAGTGATCCAGCGGCGAGGCGGACCTGCCGTTCCAGGTCCCAGCGGTCCCTGCCTTTGACGACGTCGCCGCCGGCTACTGCAAAGGCCGGCGCGCCGCCGGTAAGCACGTGGGCCGTTTCAATGCCGACCTTGCCGAGGCGCTGGCGGGCCTGCTCTGCCCGGGCCCCGGACTGGCAAACGAGGACCACCCGGCTGCCCAGGCGGGCGGCGAGTTCGTCGGTGTGCTCGGACAGCAGCGGCAGCGGCACGTTATAGGAGCCACGAATGTGCATGGACTCGAATTCGGCGGCGGACCGGACGTCAATTACCACGAGGTCCTGGTGCTCGGTGATCCAGCTGCGCAGGGTTTCCGGTGCAAGCGCGGTGACGGCTGTGGATGGGGAAGTCATTAGTGGCCTCTCGACGTAAGGATGAATACCCCACCGAGTATTACAGATACCCCCCGGGGTACGCAAAACACCCCGGCGGGTATACACTTGAGCCAAGGAATACGACCCTTGGAGACCCCATGCAACTTGATTCAACTGAACTGACACCCGTGATCAACAGGCTTAAGCGCGCCCAGGGACAACTTGCCGCCGTCACGCGGATGCTGGAGGAGGGCCGCGACTGCAAGGACATCGTCACGCAGCTTGCAGCCGTCTCCAAGGCCCTGGACCGGGCCGGTTTTGCCATCATCGCCAGCGGCCTGGAGCAGTGCATCGTCCGCGAAGACACCACCATGGATAAGAAGGAACTGGAGAAGCTCTTCCTCTCCCTCGCCTGACCACCCGCACTGAAACCGCCCAAGGAGAACCATGACGTACACACTCAGCACGACCATTGATCTTCCGTGGGCCGAAGCCCTGGACCGCACCCGGGACGCACTATCAGCCCAGGGGTTTGGAATCCTGACCGAAATTGATGTGCGTTCCACCTTCGATGCCAAGCTTGGGGCGGAAGCCGCTGACGCCGTCGGCGACTACGTCATCCTTGGGGCATGCAACCCGGCCCTGGCAAGCCGCGCACTCGCTGCGGAGCCCGAGATCGGCGCCCTCCTGCCCTGCAACGTCGTGGTACGCCGCAGCGAGGGTGCGGCAACCACGACTATTGAGGCCATCGACCCGCAGACCATGGTCCAGCTCAGCGCGTCGCATGCCGTCAAAGAGGTCGCTGACGATGCCGGCAGCCGCCTGCGCAAAGCCCTCGCCGCCTTGAGCAGCTGACTGAAAAGCGGTTCGCTGGTAATCCCTAAACGACAAAAAAGTGGAATGGCCAGGCATTACGCCCGGCCATTCCACTTTTTGTTGCTGTGCTGTTTTGGATCAGGCCTTCGCGGCCTTGGGCGGCAGCGCCAGCTTGAAGACCTTTGCCCAGGTGGAACCAACCTGCTTCCAGATGGGCCCAGTGGTGTATTTCAGGCCGTACCGCTGGCAGATTTCCTGGACCCGGGGAGCCACTTCGGCGTACCGGTTGGAGGGCAGGTCCGGGAAGAGGTGGTGCTCGATCTGATGTGAGAGGTTACCGGTCATCAGGTGCATGAACTTGGAGCCGGAGATGTTGGCGGACCCGATCATCTGGCGGACGTACCAGTCACCGCGCGTTTCACCTTCCACCATTTCCTCGGTGAACGTGTCCGTTCCTTCCGGGAAGTGGCCGCAGAAGATGACGGCGTGTGCCCAGACGTTGCGGACGGCGTTGGCGGTGAGGGTCCCGTAGAGCGCCTGCTTGCCGGAGCCGGTGAGCATGGCCACTGCCGGGGTGGCCGCGTAGTCCTTCGTGAACTGGGTGACAACCTTCTTGCCCAGGGCCTTGAGGTCCTTGAGCATGGCTTCCTTGGACTTCTTGCCCTCCTTGAACTCGGTGAGCTCGAGGTCGTAGATGGCGATGCCCCACTCGAAGAGGGGCGCAAGGATCGCGTTGTAGAGCGGGTTGCCCAGGTTCATGGGCACCCACGGCTGGGCCTCGTCCATGCGCAGGAGGTTGTATCCGACGTCGTTGTCCTTGCCCACCACATTGGTCCAGCGGTGGTGCAGGTCATTGTGGGTGTGCTGCCACGAACGCGACGGCGTGACGAAGTCCCACTCCCAGGTGGTGGAGTGGATGTCCGGGTCCCGCATCCAGTCCCACTGGCCATGGAGTACGTTGTGCCCGATTTCCATGTTTTCGAGGATCTTGGCCAGGCTCAGGAGCGTGGTGCCGGTGACCCACGCTGCCTTGTTCTTGCTGACCAGGAGCGCTGCCCGGCCCGAAATCTCCAGGCCGCGCTGGACCTTGATGACCCGCCGGATGTAGGCGGCATCCGTGGCACCGCGTTTGGCGAGGATCTCGTCGCGGATGGCATCGAGCTCCCGGCCCATCTCCGCGACCTGCTCGTCGGTCAGGTGGGCTGCTGCGGGCGGGCGGACCGAAGGACTGCCGGACTCTGCCAGTGCCCCGGGGCGCGTCCTTGACGTGCCGGTGGAGGTGGCTTTTGCTGCTGAAACTACTGACATGCGGTGATTGCTCCTCAGATTTCGAGGTTGACGGGTCCGGCGGCTGCCGAGACACACGTTTGGATTAGTTCGCCGGGTTCGCCGTGGACCTCGTTGGTGCGAAGGTCACGGACTTGTCCGGCCAGTAGCGGTGTGAGGCAACTGTGGCAGATGCCCATGCGGCAGCCGCTGGGCATCAGCACCCCGTTGTCCTCACCGACGTCGAGCAGCGGAGTATCGCCGTCGGCCTCGACTTCCCGGTCCGATGCTTCAAAGGTGACCAGGCCGCCGTCGTGCCCCACACCGCCGGCGAAGGCGGTGTTGAACCGTTCGATCATCAGGTTTCCGGGATCGCCCGCGACTGCAACATCGGACCCCGGGGCACCGGCGGTGAGGGAAGCCTGCTTCCACAACGCCTCGGCGTCGTCCAGGAAACTGTCCGGCCCGCACGCGTAGGCGGCCCGTTCTTTCCAGTCCGGGCAGATCACGTCCAGCTCGGCGGTGTTGGTCAGGTCCATGCGGCCCTGCTCGCCGGTGTACCAGTGGGCCAGCCGGAAGTTCGGGAACTGGTCAGCCAGCTCGGCCAGTTCCTCGCGGAAGAGGCTGTCGCCGGGTGTCCGTGCGGAATGGACAAGGACGACGTCGGCGTCGGGGCGCCGCGGGACAAGCGTGCGGATCATGGACATCACCGGAGTGATGCCGCTTCCCGCGGTGACCATCAGCAGGGGCCGGGGGTGCTCAGGCAGGATGAAATCACCCTGCGGAGGCGCAAGGAAGAGGACATCGCCCGGCTTGGTGGTGCGGACGAGCGTCCCGGACACGGCCCCGACGTCCGTAACGGTGATGGCAGGGTCCGTGCCGGCGGGGGCGCTCAGGGAATACGAGCGCCAGTGCCTGACGCCGTCAAGCTCGACGCCGATGCGCGCCCACTGGCCGGCCAGGTGGGAGTGCCAGCCGCGGCCGGGGCGGAAGAAGATGGTGGCGGACTGGGCCGTCTCCTGGACAACGCGGGTCACCACGCCGCGCAGCTGGCGCGCCGAGAAGACAGGGTTGAAGAGCGCCAGAATATCTTCGGGCGAAAGGGGTGTGGTCAGTACCGTGGCAGCCTGGGCCAGCTGGCGTAGCCGGATCATGCAGTTAAACCTATAGCGGCGCGAGCCATATTTCTCTCTCCTGACCGTTCCGCAGTCACGCTGTGTAGTAGTGGCATACTGACCCCCAGCCGCTACAAGCCTAACGGCTGTGACTGAAGATTCGTTCCTACCTTACCCAAACAGTAAGCATGCTGATGATATCTCAGCGGTTGTCCCGCTCGTGGAATTCTGCGTCCAGGTCATGGTGCCTGAACTCAGTCTCGGGGTTCGGCTCACCTTCCCTCACGTACTCGTAATCAAGCTGGCGCTGGACCTGGCTGTCCAGAACCTGCAGCTCCCCGTCGGGAAGGCTGCTGAGGTCGTCCGGGAAATCGTCTTCAGGGTCGAGGTGGAGCTTCTCGGACATGGGTGCCTCTCTGGCCATGGTGGCGCCCGGCAACGATTCGCCCGGCCCTCTAAGAATATTCCCTCGGGCGCGGATCACCCAGCGGAGTTTTCAGCGTGACGAAGCGGATCCCTGTCCGGCCTATCCGGCAGGCGCCCAGCCCAAGGCAGGCGCGATGTGGCGGGCGATGTTTCCGAGCATCTTTGCGTTGAAATCGACGCCAAGCTGGTTGGGCACGGTGAGGAGCAAAGTATCCGCAGCCTGCACGGCGGCGTCGGCTGCGAGTTGCTCCGCCAGCGCACCAGGTTCGCCCACGTAGCTCTTGCCGAAGCGGGCTGTCACGCCGTCGATGATCCCCACTTGGTCCCGGACATCCCGCAGGGCGCTGCCGGCGAAATAGCGGCTGTCTTCCTCGTCTGCGATGGGCAGGACGCTGCGGCTGACCGAGACCCGCGGCTGGTGGGGATGCCCGGCCGCGGTCCACGCCTCGCGGAAGAGCTGGATCTGCTCTGCCTGAAGCTGATCAAAGGGCACGCCGGTGTCCTCGGTGAGCAGGGTGGAACTCATCAGGTTCATCCCCAGTCCGGCCGCCCACACAGCGGTGTTCCGGCTTCCGGCGCCCCACCAGATCCTTTCTGCAAGGCCCGGCGACTGCGGCTGGACCGGCAGGAGGCCGCGGCCGCCCCCGGCGTACCGCGGCTCGGCCTCGGCCACGCCGGCGCCGCTGATGGCCTGCCGGAATTGGGCCGTGTGCCGGCGGGCCATGTCCGCATCAGTTTCCCCCTCCTCCGGTATGTACCCGAATGCCGCGGCTCCGTTGCGTGCCGGCTCAGGTGACCCCCGGCTGATGCCCAGCTGCAGCCGTCCCCCGCTGATCAGATCAGTCGCGGCAGCCTCCTCCGCCATGTACAGAGGGTTCTCGTAGCGCATGTCGATGACGCCGGTACCGAGTTCGATCCGGCTGGTCCGCGCTGCGATGGCTGCCAGGAGCGGGAACGGGGAGGCCTGCTGGCGAGCGAAGTGATGCACCCGGAAGAAGGCGCCGTCGATGCCGATTTCCTCGGCCGCGACAGCCAGTTCGATGCCCTGCAGCAGGGCCTCCCCGGCAGTCCTGGTGCGGGAACCCTGGCCGGGCCCCCAATGGCCGAACGAAAGAAATCCGATGCGTTGCATGTCAGGGCCAACCTCTTCGGGGCTGCCCGCATTCCCGAGCACCCCTGACCGGAATGTTGAAAAGCTGGCCCAGCCCACAGCCGTACAGGAGAATCTGAGGATGAAGCACTCGGATTACTGCGTGGTTGGCGGCGGCATTGTGGGACTGGCCACGGCCTATCAGCTGCTGCAGAAGGATCCGGGCGCCTCCCTGGTCCTGCTCGAAGCCGCCGACAGGCTGGCCTCGCACCAGACCGGACACAACAGCGGCGTCATTCATTCAGGCATCTACTACGCCCCGGGCAGCCTGAAAGCGCGGTTCAGCAAAGCTGGTGCGGAGCAGACCAAGGCCTTCTGCCGGGAGCACGGCCTGCCGTACCGGGAACCCGGGAAGCTGCTGGTGGCCACCACCGCGCTGGAATCGGAGCGGCTGGCAGCTTTGGAGGACCGGGCGGCCATTCACGGCCTGGACTGCGAGCGGCTGGACCAGGCCGAACTGCGCCGCCGTGAACCCAACATCGCCGGGCTGGGAGCCCTGTTCATCCCCAGCACCGGAATTGTGGACTACGCGGCGGTGGCGGAAAAACTAGCGGAGCTTGTGACGGCCGCCGGCGGTGAAGTCATCACCGGGGCCAGGGTCGCAGCCATTGCCGAGCATTCGGACCGCGTTGAGGTGGGCACTGCCGAGGAAACCTACAGCTGCGGCCGGCTGGTGGTCTGTGCAGGCCTGCAGTCGGACCGGTTGGCCCAGCTGGCTGGGTTGGACATCGATGTCCAGATCATCCCGTTCCGGGGCGAATACTTCGAGCTGCCCGTGGCCAAGTCCGATTACGTCAGGCACCTGATCTATCCCGTGCCCGATCCTGCCCTCCCCTTCCTGGGCGTCCACCTCACCCCCACCGTGGCCGGCACCATCACCGTGGGGCCCAACGCAGTGCTGGGCCTCTCCCGCGAGGGCTACCCGAAATTCTCAGTGAATGTCCGGGACGTGGCGCAATACGTGCGCTTCCCGGGTCTGTGGCGGGTGGCCCGCGCCCACGCCGCCACCGCGGTCCGCGAAGTCCGGAACTCGCTGGTCAAGGGCAGCTACCTGAAGGAGTGCCAGAAGTACGCCCCGGGCCTGGCCAAAGCGGACCTCCTCCCCTACGAGGCAGGCATCCGCGCCCAAGCTGTCCGCCGGGACGGGACCCTGATCCATGATTTCCTGCTGGTGGAGACGGACCGGATGATCCACGTGCTGAACGCGCCCTCCCCCGCCGCCACCGCCGCCCTGCCCATCGGCGAACACCTGGCCGCCAAGGCTGCGCTGAACCGGGCCGCGTAGCCCCAGCGGCTAAGCTGGCCCCGTGCCCAGCAACCAGACTCCGCCCGAAGGCCCCACACCGCCGTCGCGCGGGAAACTTGCCGAACGGCTGCTGCCCGGCGGGACGGAACCGGACCCGCGCTTCACCCTCGCCAACGAACGCACGTTCCTCGCCTGGATCCGCACCTCGCTGGCGCTCCTCGCGGGAGGCATCGCCATTGAAGCCTTCACCTCGGACCTGTTTGCGGAGCCGGTCCGCAAGGTCCTGGCAGTGCTGCTGCTTCTGCTCGGCATGCTGCTGAGCGGCGGAGCGGCGGTGCGCTGGATCCGCGTTGAGCGGAGCATGCGGAACAGCACGCCGTTGCCGCTGCCGCTGATTGTGCCGCTGCTGGCCGGTGCGGGGGCACTGGCCGCCGCCGTCGTGGTCGTGTCCATCCTCTGGCGCTGAGACGTGTCCACCACTGCCGCCCACGGCGATCCCGGCCTCCAGCCGGAACGGACCACGCTGGCCTGGGGCCGCACCATGCTGGCCCTTGTCACCGTCAGCGCCATTTTCCTGCGCTGGCTCCCCCACCACGGCCTGCCGATCCTGTTCCTCTTTGCCGTGTCGGCCGGCGCTGCCGCCGCTATTTACCTGACGCAGCGGCGCCGGTACCGGGCCAGCGCACGGGGAATCAGGGAGGAAAAGGCCGACGCCGATACCTCCGCAGTGCTGTGGACCGCCTTTGCCGGAATTGCGTTGGGGGCGCTGGGGATCGCTGTGGTGCTGGCCGGTTAGGCCGTCACCGCGTCATGCCTTGGCAACGTGGACGGTCTTCGACGGACCCCGCAGGACCACGGCGGTGAAGACCAAAGCCACCAGAGCGGTGGCAACCAGGAGCAACAGGCCGATGGAGTAGCTGTGGGTGGCGGCGTCGTACGTGGCACCCATCACCAGCGGCGGGAAGTAGCCGCCCAGGCCGCCCGCGGCGCTGACCACGCCGCTGATGCTGCCCACCTTGCCGGGAGGCGCGAGCACCCCCACCCAGGCGAACACCCCTCCGGCGCCCAACCCCAGCGCCGCCGCCATGGCCACGAACGTCAGGCCGGCGGGGACCTCGCCGTCGGGCTGCAGGTTGACCACCCAGGCGAGCACGGCAACCCCCGTCAGTGACGCCAGCACCACGGGCTTGGAACCGAATTTGTCCGCCAGGACACCGCCCAGCGGCCGGGCCAGCACGGCAGCAAGTGCAAAGCCTGCAGTGCGTGCGCCGGCGCCGCTGGGATCGAAGCTGTAGACATCGCGCAGGTAGGTGGGCAGGTACGTGGCGAAGGAAACGAAGCCACCGAAGACCACGGCGTAGAGGAAGCACATTTTCCAGGTGACGGGTGTTTTGGCGGCATCCAGGAGCTTGGGCAAAACCGGGGCGTTGCTGCGGGTCCAGCCCGGCGATTCCTTCATCAGGAACCAGACCAGGGCCGCCATCCCGGCAAGGATTCCGGCGATCAGCAGGTGCGTGGGGAAGTATCCGATCCATGCCACCAGCCGGGGGTTCAGGAACGCGGCCAGCGCCGTTCCGCCCATCCCTGCACCGAAGACGCCGGTGGCGAACCCGCGCCGGGACGGCTCATACCAGGCGCTGACGAAGGGAATCCCGACGGCGAAGACGGTCCCCGCGACCCCGAGCACCAGGCCGGCGGCCAGCACCAGCGCGAAGGAGTTCAGAAGACCGCCAACGGACACCAGCAGGATCGGCAGGATGGAGGCGAGCAGCACGAACGTGAACATCGCCCGGCCGCCGTACCTGTCGGTCAGGGTGCCGACGACGATCCGGCCCAGCGAGCCGACGAACACCGGCATGGCCACCAGCACGCCTGTGGCAGCCGGGTTGAGCTGGAGGTTCTGCGTGTAAAACGAACCCAGCGTCGCCACCGAATTCCAGGCCCAGAACCCCACAACTGACGCTGACGTGGCGAGTACAAGATTCAGCGTCCGGCCCGCAGGTACCGGAGGGGCTGGAGCAGACGATGCTGCGGCGGCGGATCCGGCCACGGTAATCCTCTTTTCTCTGTCCGGGTTCTCCCCGTCCGGGTTCTCCCTGTCCGCGGGCATGGTGGTCAGCGGTTCCGCGTGTCTTTGTCCCGCGTGCCGACGGCCGACCAGCCGCGGCGCGCAGCTGTACCGGTAGTGCGGCCCGCGGAGGCTCCCTCTTTGCGCCGCGTGGGCACCCGCCCGCGCGCCTGGTCCCGGTCCCGGGAGCGGTAAACGATGTACGGCCGGAACAGGTAATGCAGCGGCGCGGTGAAGGCATGGACCAGCCGGGTGAACGGCCAGATAACGAACAGCGCCATGCCCACCAGGGTGTGCAGGTGGAAAGAGAACGGTGCTGCGGCCATTGCAGCGATGTCCGGCTGGAAAACGAACAGGGACCGGAACCAGGGCGCCACGGTCTCGCGGTAGTTGTGTCCGTGCTCGCCCTCAAAGACGCTGGCCAGGGTGGTCCAGAGCCCGAACACGATGGCGGCGGTCAGCACCACGTACATCGCCTTGTCGTTCTTCGTGGTGGCCATAAAGACCGGCCCGGTGGTGCGGCGGCGGTAGATCAGCAGGAGGATGCCGCCCAAAGTGCCTACCCCGGCAATCCCGCCCACGAACAGGGCGTTGAAGTGGTAAAGGTCCTGGCTCATTCCCACGGCCTGAGTCCACGCCATGGGGATGACCAGCCCGAAGAAGTGCCCGGCGATCACGGCCAGAAGGCCGAAGTGGAACAGCGGCGAGGCGATTCGCAGCAGCCGGGATTCGTAAAGCTGCGAGGACCTGGTGGTCCAGCCGAACTGGTCGTATCTGTACCGCCAGATGAGGCCACCCACCAGCACCACCACCATGACGTACGGCAGGACACCCCAGAGGATGGTGTCCCAGGCGGTAAGTTCGACGGCGGCGCCGGGCTCTGTCTCGAAGGTCAGCATTATCAGGCCCCCTTCACGGGCAGCAGGCGCGGATCGTAGGGGTCCAGCCCCACCGCTTCGGTGGGTGGGCCGTAGCCGGCCATCCGCATGACGGCCTGTTCATCAGCCGGCGATTTCCCGGGCAGGGTGTCGCAGATGGCCTGCAGGATCCGGGCATGCGGAAGATCGTCACGGAGCAGTCCGAACCTGAGCATTTCAAGGCTCGCCCGGTACCGGATCAGGAGCTCACGGCCGGCCTTCATGTCCACCAGGGCGGCGTACTCCAGGACCATCGGCAGGTAGTCCGGCAGTTCGCCGTGGGTGTCCACCAGGATGTCGCTCTGCCGGTAGGTCTTTTTGAAGCTGCCCAGGACTTCGCCGCGGCGCCGGGTGTCCCCGTCCGTCCAGTAGCTCAGGTGCAGTGCGTGGCGGCGGCCAAGATCGAACTCGCGCACGTAATAGGCCTGAATGTCCATTGGTTCCGAAGACTCGAGAAGGTCCAGGACGCCGTCGAAGTCACGGACTGCACCCGGGAACTCAGCCAGCGAAGCACGCATCAGCGGGACCCGGCCGATCAGTTCTTCATCCGGGTAGGACAGGCACCAGGCGGCGGCGAGGTAGAGGACCTGTTGGCGGCGGCTCACGGCTGGTCCTCGGCCGCCGCCAGGGTGCCCGGTTCGGGCCCCTTGTCCGGGAAGAGCGTCTTTTCCGGAAACAGCCCCGCCGGAGCCCCGGTGCCGTCCCAGTTCAGCAGGTTCACCCTGCCGCGCAGGGACGTCTCGCCGGGTGCCGTGCCGGAGGTCTGCCTGTCCTTGAGCGCGTTGAACGTCTCCACCGCAACCGGGACGGGCCTGCCGCTGGCTTCACCAAAGGGCGAGGAATCCTGCATGCCCGGCCCGCCGTCGAAATCCAGTGAGCAACCCATTTCCTCGAGGTCGTGGGCCTGTTCCACGTGGGCCTTGGGGATCACGTAGCGTTCGTCGTATTTGGCGATGGCCATCAGGCGGTACATCTCGTACATGGTCTGGCTGTCCATCCCCACCGCCTCCGGGATGGAGTCGTCGGGGTCGTTGCCGAGGCTGATGCCGCGCATGAAGGAGCGCATCGCCGCGAGCTTCTTCAGCACGGCAGTGACCCTGTCCGCATCCCCGGCGGTGAACAGTTCCGCGAGGTATTCCACCGGGATCCGGAGTGCGTCGATGGCGCCGAAGAGGTTGCCGTGGTCCTCGCCGTCGTGCCCCTGGTCCCGGAGCAGATCCACCACCGGTGAGAGCGGCGGCACGTACCAGACCATGGGCATGGTCCGGTATTCGGGGTGCAGCGGCAGCGCCACCTTGTAGACCTTGGCGAGGGCGTAGACCGGGGAACGCTGGGCGGCGTCGATCCAGTCCTCGGGGATGTTCTGGGCCCGGGCTTCGGCCTGGACTTCCGGATCGTTCGGATCCAGCAGCACGTCCATCTGGGCGTCGTAGAGTTCCTGCGGGTCGGTGACCGAGGCTGCCGCGGTGACGGCGTCGGCGTCGTACAGAAACAGCCCCAGGTACCGAAGCCTGCCCACGCAGGTCTCCGAACAGACCGTTGGCAGGCCCACCTCCACCCGTGGGTAGCAGAACGTGCACTTCTCGGCCTTGCCGGTCTTGTGGTTGAAGTAGATCTTCTTGTAAGGGCAGCCGGTGACGCACTGCCGCCAGCCGCGGCATTTGTCCTGGTCCACCAGCACAATGCCGTCCTCCACCCGCTTGTAGATGGCGCCGGAGGGGCAGGATGCCATGCAGGACGGGTTCAGGCAGTGTTCGCAGATCCGCGGCAGGTAGAACATGAAGGTCTGCTCGTAGGCGAACTTGATCTTGTCCTCGGATTCCCGCCTGACCTTCTCCACGATCGGGTCCAGGTGGCCGTACTCGGTGGAACCGCCCAGGTCATCGTCCCAGTTCGCGGACCAGGTGATCTTGGTGTCCTCGCCGGTGATCAGGGACTTGGGCCGGGCCACCGGGAAGTCGTCGCCCAGCGGGGCGTCCACGAGGGTTTTGTAATCGTAGGTCCACGGCTCGTAGTAGTCCTTGAGCTCAGGCTGGACCGGGCTGGCGAAGATCCCGAACAGCTTTTTCACCCGGCCACCGGCCTTCAGCACCAGCTTGCCGCGCTTGTTCAGCACCCAGCCGCCCTGCCACTTTTCCTGGTCCTCGTAGCGGCGCGGGTACCCCTGGCCGGGGCGGGTTTCCACGTTGTTGAACCAGACATATTCGGTGCCGGCACGGTTGGTCCAGGCCTGCTTGCAGGTCACCGAACAGGTGTGGCAGCCGATGCATTTGTCCAGATTCATGACCATGCCCATTTGAGCCATAACACGCATCAGTACTGCACCTCCTGGGAACGACGGCGGACGGTGGCAACCATGTCGCGCTGGTTCCCGGTGGGGCCAAGGTAGTTGAACGCGTAGGCCTGTTGGGCATAGCCGCCGATCAGGTGCGAGGGTTTGACCAGTAGCCGGGTCACGGAGTTGTGGATGCCGCCGCGCCGTCCGGTGGCCTCGGACTTCGGCACGTCAATGGTGCGTTCCTGGGCGTGGTGGACGTAGACAATGCCCGCCGGCATCCGGTGGCTGACGATCGCCCGGGCCACCAGGACGCCGTTGATGTTCAGGCATTCCACCCAGTCGTTGTCCCTGACCTTGATGGACTCGGCGTCGGCGGGGCTCATCCAGACTGTCGGCCCGCCGCGGGAGAGCGAAAGCATCAGCAGGTTGTCCTGGTATTCGGAGTGGATGGACCACTTGGAGTGCGGCGTCAGGTAGCGGACCACCACCTCCAGCTGCCCGTCCCGGCCAAGTTTGGGCTCGCCGAAGAGCCGGTGCATGTCCAGGGGCGGCCGGTAGATCGGCAGCCCCTCGCCGATGTCGGTCATCCAGTCGTGGTCGAGGAAGAAATGCATCCGGCCGGTCAGGGTGTGGAAAGGCTTGAGCCGTTCGATGTTGATGGTGAACGGGGCGTAGCGGCGGCCGCCTGTCTCAGATCCTGACCATTCCGGCGACGTGATGACGGGGACCGGGCCGGCCTGGGTCTGGGCGAAGGTGATGAACTTTTCCTCGGAGCCTTCGGACAGGTCGGCGAGTTTCCGGCCGGTCCGGACTTCCAGGTCCTTGAAGCCCTGCACGGACAGCGCGCCGTTGGTGGTCCCGGAGAACGCCAGGATGGCCTCCGCCATTTTCGCGTCGGTGTCCATCGCGGGCCGTCCGTCCGCTGCGCCGCCGAGCATCACACCGTTGGAGCGGCTGAGCCGGTCCAGCGGGCCGGCGAGTTTGTAGGTGACGTTCTTGACGGTGAAGCCGAGTTTGTCTGCCAGCGGTCCGACGGCGGCGAGTTTGTCCGCGATGGCCGTGTAGTCCCGCTCCACCACCGAAAAGATGGGCATGTTCTGGCCGGGGACGCCGGCGATGTCCGTCTCCCGCCAGTCGCGCACCACACCGCCGGGCTGGGCGAGCTGGCCCGGAGTGTCATGCTGCAGAGGCACGCTGACCAGGTCCCGTCTGACGCCCAGATGGGTTTTGGCGAGTCGGGAGAATTCGCGAGCCAGCAGGTGGAAGGTGTCGAAGTCCGTTTTGGTCTCCCACGGCGGGTCGATCGCCGGGCTGAAGGCGTGCACAAACGGGTGCATGTCGGTGGAGGACAGATCGTGCTTCTCGTACCAGGTGGCCGCGGGGAACACGACGTCGGAGAGCAGCGTGGTGGACGTCATCCGGAAGTCGGCGGAGACCAGCAGGTCCAGCTTTCCTTCCGGCGCCTGCTCATGCCACTTCACATTGGTTGGCTTGAGCCCCTCGGCATGGTCCTTGCCCAGGACGTTGTTGTGGGTGCCAAGGAGGTTCCGGAGGAAGTACTCGTTGCCTTTCGCGGAGGACCCGAACAGGTTGGAGCGCCAGAGCACCAGGGTCCGCGGCCAGTTCTCCGGGGCGTCCACGTCCTCGATGGCCGGGTTCAGGGTGCGGTTCTTGAGCGCGTCCGCGATGTAGCTTGGCGTGTCCTTGGCGGTCCCGGCGGCGACGGCGGCCTCCGCCTCATCTGCGAGGTCCAGCGGGTTGCGGTCGAACTGGGGATAGAACGGCATCCAGCCCAGCCGCGCGGACTGTGCCAGCGCGTCCGCGGTGTGCAGGCCGTCAAGCGCGCCGGTGGAGAGCGGGGATTTGAGGGCGTCGGCGGAGTAGCCGTCCTGCCGCCACTGGTCCGTGTGCATGTACCAGTAACCGGTGCCGATCATGGTCCGCGGCGGCCGTGACCAGTCCAGCGCATTGGCCAGCGAGAGCCAGCCGGTGACCGGCCTGGTCTTTTCCTGCCCCACGTAATGCGCCCAACCGCCTCCGTTGCGGCCCATGCAGCCCGTCAGCATCACCAGCGCCAGCACGGCCCGGTAGGTGGTATCGCCGTGGAACCACTGGCAGATGCCGGCGCCCATGATGATCATGGACCGGCCCTTGGACTGCTCGGCGTTCCGGGCAAATTCGCGCGCCACCCGGATGCAGGCCTGCGCGGGAACGGACGTGATTTCCTCCTGCCAGGCCGGGGTGTAGGGCGTGGCGGCGTCCTCGTAGCCGGCTGCCCACTCCCCCGGCAGCCCCTCGCGGCCCACGCCGTACTGGGCCAGCATCAGGTCAAAAACCGTGGTGACCAACTGTCCCTCCACCTCAAGGACAGGCACACCACGGCGGAGCACACTGCCGGTGCCGTCAGCCTGCTCGAAGCACGGGAGCAGGATCTCCGCGCTCTGGCCGGATACTTCCCGCAGGGACAGTGCGGGATCGATCCCCTCAAGGTCCAGGTTCCACTTCCCCTCGCCGCTGCCCGAATAACGGAACCCCATGGACCCGTTCGGGACAGCGGGACGCCCCGATTTTTTGTCGAACAGCACGGTGCGGAACGCCGCGTCCTCAGCCCCGGACTCTGCCGGGAGATCAACCGCGGTGAGGAATTTCGACGGCGTCAGCGCGCCGTCGTCGGTCTTCACCAGCCTGACCAGGAACGGCAGGTCCGTGTACTGGCGGACGTAGTCGGTGAAGAACGGCACCTCGCGGTCGACGAAGAATTCCTTGAGCATGACGTGGCCCATGGCCATGGCGAGCGCGGCGTCGGTGCCGGCCTGGGCGGGGAGCCATTCGTCGGCGAACTTGGTGTTGTCCGCGTAGTCCGGGCTTACCGTGACCACCTTGGTGCCGCGGTACCGGACCTCGGCCATCCAGTGCGCGTCCGGGGTCCGGGTGACGGGGACGTTGGAGCCCCACATCATCAGATAGCGCGCATCCCACCAGTCCCCCGATTCCGGGACGTCGGTCTGGTCCCCGAAAACCTGCGGGCTCGCAACGGGCAGGTCCGCATACCAGTCGTAGAAGGACGTCATCACCCCGCCGATCAGCTGGATGAAACGGGTGCCCACGGCGTGCGAAACCATGGACATTGCCGGGATCGGGGAGAAGCCTGCGCAGCGGTCCGGCCCGTAGGTCTTGATGGTGTTCACGTGGGCGGCGGCAGCAATCTCGATCGCCTCCTGCCACGAGACACGGACCAGTCCGCCTTTGCCGCGGGCCTGCTGGTAGCGGCGCCGCCGCTCCGGGTCCGCTGCGATCTCGGCGAAAGCGAGCACCGGATCCCCCAGCCGGGCCTTCGCCTCGCGGTACATCTCCACCAGGACGCCGCGGGCGTAGGGGAATCGGACGCGGGTGGGTGAGTAGGTATACCAGGAAAAGGCTGCCCCGCGTGGACAGCCCCGTGGTTCGTATTCAGGACTGTCCGGGCCCACCGACGGGTAATCCGTCTGCTGGGATTCCCAGGTGATGATGCCGTCCTTGACGTACACCTTCCAGGAGCAGGAGCCGGTGCAGTTCACTCCGTGCGTGGACCGGACCACCTTGTCATGGCTCCAGCGGTCGCGGTAGAAGATATCGCCTTTGCGGCCACCTTCCCTGAACACCGCCCTGCCGTCGTCGGTCTGGTCCCATTTCGTGAAAAAACGGCCCAGCTTCAGCATTGCGTCAGAGGCGGGTCCGTCTAACCCCGCGTTGGGTCCAGCAGCCATGGGCCTCACGCTAGGGAGGGGCCCTGCTCAGCGATAGTGCCGGATGGCCCTACCCGGAAGCACGGACATCGGCGGTCAGAACATCGGCAGGAAGAAGCCTGCGATCAGCGCCACCGCACCGATCCCCGTGAGGACACGGCCAAGCACGACGGCGGTGCGCCCCGCCGTTTCGGGCGCTGCGGTCTGCCACTGGGTGGGGCGCTTGGGGTGGTAGTAAATGGGCAGGGTATCGCCAACGGCAAGGTTCTTGATGTCGTGGGGAGACATCGGCGCGTGGTGCACCTGGAACTTGCGGTCAAACCAGCGGAAGCCCGTCCCGCTGGCGTCCGCGTAGACCACCGCCTCAGCAACAGTCCACGGGTGCACAAACCGCCGGAGGATGCCCGCGTAAAAGAGCAGGGCAAGCCCCGCAGGCAGGGTCAGCCAGGTCAGCATTTCCAGGATGGGACCTGCCATGTCGAACACAGTGGGCATGGTCAAGATGCTACCGGTGGTTGGGTGCCGTCAGGAGTCCATTGCTGGATCAGCACCCTGGTGACTCCTGCCGGCCACAGTGCGGCTGTCCGGCAACGCCAGGCTCAGTCGGCCAGTATCCGGTAAAGCGCACGGCGCGTCTCGTCCAGCTTCTCCACTGCGGCGGCCCTCTGCTCTTCGGTAGCGGCCGTCCGGAACTGATGCAGGACGCCCATCAGCTTCCCGACGCTCTGGTGAAACGCCGGTCCGGACCCCTCCGCCTCGGTGTTCCATGCGTTCTCCAGCTGCTCGGCATGCTCGGCGACGTACGCCGTGCCGGCATCAGTGAGGGTGAAGTCGGTCCGCCGGCCCTCGCCGATCGGTTCGATCAGTTCCTCATCCACCAACTGCTGGAGCGTTGGGTAAATGGAGCCCGGACTGGGCCGCCATGCCCCCGAGGTCTTTTCCGCGATGGTCTTGATCAGGCCATACCCGTTGGACGGAGCTTCGGCCAGGAGCGAGAGGATCGCCCACCTGACATCGCCCCTGCTGGCCCGCCGCGGCCCTGGTCCGAAGCCGGGACCAAAGCCGCCTCCGGGACCAAACCCCGGGCCGAAGCCGCCGGGTCCAAAGCCTGGACCGAGGCCTCCGCCGCGGTGACCGTGCGGTCCGCGGTGCCCCCGGCCGCGGCCGAAACGTCCGCGCCCGAACTCAGGTTCCAAATTCTTTTCGTCGTGAATGCCCTTCATGGTGCATTTTCCTTTCACACGGGACGGATTCAACCTTCTGAATCCTGTCGGTGACATCTTCACCGATACTTAACGATATATCGGTAAGTATCGTTCGACAAGAGGAAACCGGTAATTTGCCCGGGAGAATCTCGGCTTGGCATCACTTGATCCAGCATCTGGAGGAAGCAGGTCCCGCGGCGTATCCTGTTCACACGTCGCTAGCTAAGGGCTGGAACATGGCGCAGAAAACGAAGAGGAAGCGCGGCCACCGCGTGACAGCGGCCCTGGGAAGGGTGCTGGGGTACTTCACTGCGAGCGCACTATGTGGCGTATTGGCGGCCACCCTGATTGCGCCGGCGGTTGCGGCAGTGGGGTACGGGGTGACCAACTCCATCACTTTCTTCGACAAACTGCCGGAGGAACTCACGGTGGCGCCGCCGTCGCAATCTACGAAAGTCCTGACCTCGGACGACCAACTCATCGCCACGTTCTTTGCGGAAAACCGTGTAAAGGTGCCGCTGGACCAGATGTCCCCCTACGTCCGCGATGCCATCGTGGCCATCGAGGACAGCCGTTACTACGAGCACGCCGGCATCGATCCGCAGGGTATCCTCCGGGCGGCCATCTCCAACCTGACCACCAGCGGGCGCCAGGGTGCGTCCACCATCACCCAGCAGTACGTCACCAACGTGATCAACGAATCCTTCGTGTCCAAGGACCGTCCGGATGAGGTGATTCTCAGCGGCCAGAAGAGCGTGGGCGACAAACTCCGCGAAATGAAGCTGGCCATCGCGTTGGAGAAACAGTTCAGCAAGGACCAGATCCTTGAGGGCTACCTGAACATCGTCTTCTTCAACCGGGACGCCTACGGCATTGAGGCGGCCTCCCGGTACTTCTTTAGCTCAACTGCCAAGGACCTCACGTTGCCGCAGGCGGCCCTGCTGGCAGGACTGGTGAACAGCCCCAGCTTCTATAACCCGGCCGTCAACCCGGAGAAATCGATGGCCCGCCGGAACCAGGTCCTCGGGGAAATGCTCGCCCTGCGCAACATCACCCAGGCCCAGCACGATGAGGCCGTGGCGACGCCCATTGAGCTCAAACTCAACCCGGCAAGGCAGGGCTGTGCCAACGCGGCCATGGCACCGTACTTCTGCGATTACATCTCACACCTCATCCTGAATAACCCGGCCTTCGGGAGCAGCCTGATCGACCGGGAACGCCTCCTCTACCGCGGCGGCCTGACCATCAAGACCACGCTGGACAGCCGGCTGCAGGGTGCGGCGCAGGCACAGGTTGACGGCACCGCGGGAGCGAATCCTGACAAGTGGGCTGCCGCGCTGGTGACAGTGCAGCCCGGAACCGGCCGGATCCTGGCGATGGCACAGAACACCGTGTTCCTCCCTGAGGAGGGGAAATTCGATACCCAGCTGAACTTCAATGTGGATGCCAGGGACCCGCAGGGCAATGATCTCAACGGCGCGGGAGGATTCCAGCCCGGGTCCACCATGAAGCCGTTCACCTTTGCGGAGTGGCTGAACGAAGGTAAATCGATGACCGCCGTGGTGGACGCCTCCCGCCGGGTCTACCCGCTGGGATTCCCGTGGCGGTCCAGCTGCGGGAAGGTCCTGGGCGCCTACAGCACGGCGCAGAACAACCCGGAACTGGGCGCCGCCGATGACCTGCAGAACGCCGATGAAGGTTACTACCGGCCCATGCCGGTGAACTACGGACTCTACAACTCCATCAACACGGCCACCTTCGCCTCGGCCGCACAGCTGGACTTCTGCGGCATCCAGAAGATGGTGGACGCCGTGGGCCTGCACAGCGGGCTGGACGGCGCCCAGATCAACATGCACCAACTGGGCAACCTCCTGGGCGCTATCGGGGTGGCTCCGCTGCATCTGGCCAATGCCTTTGCAACCTTCGCCAACGATGGCCGCTACTGCACACCGATTGCCCTGCTGGAGGTCAAGGACGTCAACGGCGGGACCCTTCCTGCGCAGGCCCCGGAGTGCCGTGACGCCGTGAAACCGGACGTGGCGCGCGGGGTCAACGCGGTCCTTCAGGACGTCATGAAGGTGGGATCCGGTGTCTGGATCAACCCCAAGGTCCACACCTTGGTGCCCGTGGCCGCCAAGACCGGCACGTCCAACAACAACGGCGCCACCTGGGTGGCCGGGTACACCTCGGGCCTGGCCACGGCTTCATTCTTCGGTGATGCCCTGGAAGGGCAGAAACGCCCGGGCCAGAACGTCACCATCAACGGAACGTTCTATCCACGGCTGGACGGCTACATGATTGCCGGGCCTCAGTGGGCCAATTACATGGTGCAGGTGGCGAAACTGTATCCGGCCAACCCGTTCCCGCCGCCGCCCCCGTCCATGTCGGCACCGAGCCCAACCCCCACACCGGCGGCGCCGAGGTCCGTTGGTCCACCCGTGCCCAGGCCTGCCCCAGCGCCTGCGCCGGCCCCTGTTCCCCCACCTGCTCCTGCACCGGAACCTCCGCCGGCGCCGGCCCCTCCTCCTCCGCCGCCGCCTGAGCCACCTGCTCCCGAGCCCGAGCCCGAGCCTGAACCCGAGCCCGAGCCGCCGTCACCACCGGAGATTCCAGGCATTCCGCCGCAGAACGGCTCCCCGCCGGGCAGGCGGTGAGGTACGACGGCGGGACGCGTCCGCCGTCGTCCGCCCGCCTGTGTCATGGCACGCCTAAGTGCTGGTTCGCCTAAGTGAGTGATTCACCTAAGTGGTGCCGCGCCTAAGCGGTGCCGCGCCTAAGCGGTGCCGCGCCACACCCGTTGCCACCACCTCCGCCGGGTCTCCGGTTCCGGTTGCGGCGCCTCGGCCTTCCGCCCCGCAGCACGGCGTTCCTGCCACAGTGCCACTTCGGCTTCGACGTCGCGGGTCTTGGTGATGACCGGCGGGCCGCCCTGGAGCTGCCGACGGGCGTCGATCACCCGGTTATTGAAGTCCGCGAGGATGTCGCGGACCTGCTTCTCGGTGAACTGGGCATCAAGGCGCGCGTCAAGTTCGGCGTCCTCGGTGCGGAGCAGGATGGCTTTGGGACCGAGACCGCTGATGTTTTCCCGCTGGATCAGCCCTTTGACCCACCAGTCAGGATCGAAGGCCTCCCCAAGGCCGGGGATGGGTTTTCCGGCGTACTTGAGGTTGTCGAATTTGCCCTGCGCCATGGCGTCGCGGATCAGGTACTCGGCCCTTTTGGCGTCGTCCACTTTCCGGCGCTTCTGCCGCTCGTTTTCCTCGGCGGCGTCGAGCTCCGCCTCTTCCGCGGCGCTGATCCCGGCTCCCCGGTAGGAGCGGATTTCCGCTGCCCGCTCCATGCGCCGCTTGAACTCGCCTGCCCCTCCCATTTGCCAACCACCGCCTCCGAGTCTGAATTCGAGCCTGTCTTCCAGTATTCAGAACCACACTCCGGGTTTCAACGGGGTGCCGTCGGGTGCCTGCTAACTCAGCCAAGCGCCAGCGACGGAACCCCGGTGTCCGCTACCACCACTTCCCCGGTGGCGGTCGAGTCCGGGTTCAGCATCCAGCCCATCCGCTTGGCCCTGCTCAGGATCACGGCGCTTTCCACGAGCTCGATCTCAGGAATGCGCTGCTGGAGGGCCAGTTCAGCAGTCATCACATCGGCCAGGGACTTCAGCCACATCAGGATCACGAAATTTGTCCTCCCGCTGGTGGACGCATTGAGCCGGACAGTCCGCAGGCCGCGGAGCTCCGCGGCGGCAGCCTCATGCTGGCCCGGCGGCACATTGGCGAACCACTGGCAGCTCACCGGGTAGCCGGACAGGTTCTGCGCAATGTCACAGCGGAACGTCAGCAGGCCGCTGGAAACCACCCGGTTCAGCTGCCGCTGGACGGTGGCCGGACTGCGGCCCAGGCTCCGGGCAATGTCAGCGGCACTGGCCCGCCCATCGCGCGCCAGGAACGGAATCAGGTCCAGATGGCTCGGCGGCAAGGGAGCCCCAGTCCGTGGCCCTGCCGAACCGGCGCTTTCCTGGCCAACAAGGGCCCGCAGGGCGTTTTGCTGCGCGTTGTCCAGGGCGTTGAGCCGCCACGTATGGCCGGCGGAATGCAGGCGGGTTCCCAGCGACGTCCGGTACTTGAGCAACCCCGGGATTTCCTTGAACCGCGGCAGCACGTGATCCGTGAACTGTTCCAGGGTGGGCGAAATGACCGTCAGCATGAGGTCCCTGTTGCTGGCAGCCTCCTCAACGGTAACCACGTCCGGGATGGCGGCAAGCCCGGCGGTGACCTCGGCGCGTAGGCGCATCTCACAGTCCACATCCACCAGCGCCAGGCACATCTGTTTGGGGTCGCCGATCAGATGCGCCGTTGTCCAGGCCGCACCCGCCGATCTCAGCCTGTCCCAGCGGGCCGCCAGCGTGGTGGCGTGCACCCCCAGCACCTCCGCAGCGTCCGCCCAGCTGATCCGCGGCGAAACCTGCATCACGTTGATCAGGGCCAGGTCGTCTTCGCTGAGCATCACTTCGGTCCCGCCTTCCTGACAGTGAATGATTCCTGCGTTTCTAAGCATACTTTTGATTTTTTCCAGCACCTTCACGAGCTGTGAAGCAGGTCACCCCACAATGGACAGCAGACCATCAACGGACCCACGGTCCAGAGGGAGCGCAGATGTCAATCACCGCCGACGCCAGGGAACTGCAGGACGATATTGTCCGGCTGCGCCACGAGCTGCACCAGGATCCGGAGATCGGACTCCAGCTGCCCCGGACCCAGGAAAAGGTTCTCAAGGCGCTCGAAGGCCTCCCGTTCGAAATAGCCCTGGGCAAGAGCACGACGTCGGTTACTGCGGTCCTGCGCGGCAGCGCGCCGCACGCTTCGGCGGCCAAGCCCACTGTCCTCCTCCGCGCGGACATGGACGGCCTGCCCGTCCAGGAGCGCACCGGCGCAGTGTTTTCATCGAAGACCGACGGCGCCATGCATGCCTGCGGCCATGACCTCCACACCGCGATGCTGGCCGGAGCCGCTACCCTCCTGGCCGAGCGCCGGGACCAGCTGGCCGGCGACGTCGTCCTGATGTTCCAGCCGGGCGAGGAAGGCTGGGACGGCGCATCACACATGATCCGCGAGGGTGTGCTGGACGCGGCCGGACGCCGGGCCGATGCCGCCTACGGAATGCACGTGTTTTCCGCCCTGGAGCCGCACGGCCGCTTCGCTACCAAATCTGGTGTGATGCTCAGCGCCTCGGATGCACTGACCGTCACCGTCCTTGGCGCAGGCGGCCACGGCTCCGCCCCGCATGTGGCCAAGGATCCTGTCACTGCGGCCGCGGAAATGGTCACCGCCCTGCAGGTCATGATCACCCGCCAGTTCAACGTGTTCGATCCGGTGGTCCTGACTGTGGGCGTCCTTCAGGCCGGCACAAAGCGCAACATCATCCCGGAATCTGCACGCATCGAAGCCACCGTCCGCACATTCTCGGAGTCTGCCCGGGAGCGGATGATGGCCGCCGTTCCCATGCTGCTCAAAGGCATCGCCGCGGCACACGGCCTGGAGGTGGATGTCGACTACCGCCACGAGTATCCAGCCACCATCAATGACGAGGATGAAACACGGACCGCCGAGAAGACAATCGAGGGCCTCTTTGGAAGCTCGCGCCTCTCCCGCTGGGCCACCCCGCTCAGCGGCTCCGAGGACTTCTCCAGGGTTCTGGCCGAAGTACCCGGGACCTTCATCGGCCTCAGTGCCGTGGCCCCGGGCGCCGACCACACCACCACGGCTTTCAACCACTCCCCGTACGCCCTGTTCGACGACGGCGTCCTGTCCGACGGAACAGCCCTCTACACAGAGCTGGCCGTCTCCCGCATCGCAGCCCTGGCCTCGGCCGCCAACTGATTTCCTTTCACCACTGGAGAACATCATGACCACAACAGCAGGCGTCCCAGCCGAAGTCCAGGTCCACAAGTCCCACATGCGCACCCTCATCGGCACCGGGATCGGCAACGCCGTTGAGTGGTACGACTGGGCCATCTACGCAACGTTCTCGCCCTTCATCGCGAGCGCCCTGTTCAGCAAGGAAGACCCGGCGTCGGCGTTCCTGGCCACCCTGGCCATCTTCGCCGTCGGCTTCGTGGCCCGCCCGTTCGGTGGCTTTGTGTTCGGCTGGATCGGGGACCGGATTGGCCGCAAAACATCGATGACCTTCGCGGTGGGGCTGGCTGCGCTGGGCAGCCTGCTGATCGGCATCGCGCCCACCTTCGAGGCTGTCGGAGCCTTTGCCTCGGTCCTGCTGCTGGTGGCACGCCTGATCCAGGGCCTCGCCCATGGCGGTGAGCTGCCGTCGTCGCAGACCTACCTCTCGGAAATGGCACCCAAGGAAAAGCGCGGCTTCTGGGCAACGCTCATCTACACCTCCGGCACCGTCGGCATCCTCGCAGGAACCATACTCGGAGCCGTCCTGTCCAACGTCCTCAGCAAGGGCGACATGAACGCCTGGGGCTGGCGCATTCCCTTCCTGATCGGCGGGGCCATGGGCCTCTACGCTCTCTTTATGCGGGCCCGGATGAAGGAAACCGCTGCGTTCGAGGCAGAATCGCCCAAGGAAAAGCACGATCCGCTGTGGCCGCAGATCTACAAGCACCGCAAGCAGGCGCTGCAGGTAATCGGCCTGACCGTCGGCCTGACTGTGAGCTACTACATCTGGGGCGTCGTGACGCCAAGCTACGCCGCATCAGTGCTGAAGATGGACCGCGGCGAAGCCCTCTGGGCCAGCGTCATCGCCAATATCCTGTTCATTGCCGCTCTCCCGTTCTGGGGCCGGCTCTCGGACCGGATCGGCCGCAAGCCCGTCATGATCATGAGCGCCGCGGGTGCAGCACTGTTCCACTTCCCCATGACCTGGCTGCTGAAGGATTCCCCGTGGCAGCTCGCGGTCACCATGTCCGTGATGCTGTTCTTCATCGCCGGAAGCGCCGCGATCGTCCCGGCTGTGTACGCGGAACTGTTCCCCACCAAGATCCGCACAGTCGGAGTCGGCATCCCCTACTCCATCTGCGTTGCGGCCTTCGGCGGCACCGCACCGTACCTGCAGGCCTGGCTCGGCTCGATCGGACAGGCGAACCTGTTCAACGTCTATGCCGTGCTCCTGCTGTTCATCAGCATCGCGTTTGTCTTCACCATCCCTGAGACGAAGGGCAAGGACCTGACGCACTGACACCCGGGCAGCCCCGGGGCTAAACAGCAAGACGCCGACGGCGGGAGGTCCCCGCCGTCGGCGTCTTTCTGCATTTGTGCGTCACCGCAGGGGCGGCTCAGCCCAGGTGGATGGGCTGGTGTTCGTCGGTGCCGCTGAATGTCTTTTTGGTGATGGTGATCAGCAGGAGCGCCAGGGGCGTGATCAGGATGGCCACGCCGGCTGCCCACAGAAACACCGCGGAGTATCCGGTGGAAAGCGCCGCCATGGTGCTTCCGCCGGCGGCAGCGGTGGCCGCGGCCGCAATGGTGCTGAAGAGGGCGATGCCCAGGGAGCCGCCGATCTGCTGGGTTGCGTTCACCAGCGCGCTGGCCACGCCGGCGTCGTGCTCGTCAATGCCGAACAGCGCCAGGTTCTGCATGGGCACAAACACCATGCCCAGGCCCACGCCCATCAGGATGAGCGCAGGCAGCATGTTCAGGGCGTAGGTGCCGTCAGCGCTGACCTGTGTCAGCCACAGCATGGCGGCAGCCATAAAGACCGGCCCGACGGCGGTGGGGATCTTCGCGCCGAGTTTGGGCAGGTTCTTGGCCACCACAGCCGCAGTCACGATCAGGACGACGGTCATGGGCAGGGAGGCGATCCCGGCGATGAACGGCGCGAAGCCCAGCACAATCTGGATGTAGTAGTTGATGAGCAGGATGCCGCCGATCAGCACGGCGCCGGCCAGGAATGACGCCAGGAACGCGGCTGCACGGTTGCGTTCGGTGGCCACGCGCAGTGGAAGAAGCGGGTGCTGGACCCGCTTTTCGACCGCGACGAACAGCACCATCATCACCACGCCGGCGGCGATGAAGCCCCACGCCTCCGGTGCATCCCAGCCGTGTTCGGCATTGGTGAAGCCGTACACCAGCGAGCCCAGGCCAAGCGCTGCGAGCACGACGCCGGGCCAGTCGTATTTGGAGGGGCCCTCAGCTTTGCTTTCGCGCACCTTGGCCATGACGCCAACCATGGCGAGGATGGCGATGGGTACGTTCACGAAGAAGCACCAGCGCCAGGACACGTAGTCGGTGAGGAAGCCGCCCAGCAGTACGCCCGCCGCGGCACCCACGCCGCTGATGGAACCGAAGATGGCGAAGGCCGTGCCGCGGTCCTTGCCGCCCGGGAAGGAAACGGTCAGCAGTGCCAGTGCCGCAGGGGCAAGGAGCGCGGCGAATAGACCCTGGAGGGCGCGTGCGCCGATCAGTTCCCAGGCCTCCTGCGCGATGCCGCCGATCAGCGATGCCACGGCGAAGCTAGCAGCCGCGACGACGAAGGTGCGCTTGCGGCCCCAGAAATCCGCGATGCGCCCGCCGAGCAGGAGGAGAGCCCCGAACGTGAGGGCGTAGGCCGTGACAACCCAGGACCGCGTGGAGTCGCTGATACCCATTTCAACTTGGAGGCGCGGCAGGGCCAGGTTCACGATGGTGCCATCCAGCACCACCATGAACTGGGCCAGGGCGAGGAAGACCAGTGCCCACCACCGGCCTTTTGCCGATATCTCCTGCTTCGAGTCCGCACTCGCCAACTGTGTCGCCACGCGTTTCCAACCTTCTTGAAGTAGTAATACTTATACAAGTATAACTACTTTCGTGAACGCCACCCTCCACTCTCGCGGGTTGGGTTGGGTTGGGGGCGGGGCTTTTGGTTATTCGGGTTCGGCGAGGATGTCGGCCAGCCGTTCCAGTGCGGGCAGGCTGGCCGCAAGCTGGGCCCGCTCCCCCGGCAGCAGCCTGTCACCGGCCGATGCCAGCGCCTCGGCCCAAGCCCCTTCGAGAACGGTCCTGATCCGCATAGCCTCCGGCGTGGGATGCAGCACCACATAGCGCTTGTCCGAAGCGTCGCGCGTGCGCGTGACCAGCCCCAGGGCCACGAGTTCGCGGAGTTGCGCGCTGACGTTGCTGAGCTGGCGGCCCAGGCGGGCGGCCAGATCAGCCACCGTGATACCGGGGTACCTCTCCACCACCCTGACGATGTCCAGCAGCCCGCTGGAGAGCGGCAGGACGCCGGTGCCCTCGTGGGATTTGCGGCGCACTTCGAAGGAAATGTTCAGGATGGCCACGGCCAGGCCACGGGACTTTTCGGCGTCGGGCTGCTGGTCGGGAGAGTTCATCCCCCCAGCATAGGGGCGTGCCGGGAAGGGCAGGACGCTACCCAGGGGTGGGCTATTGCCCTCGCTTCATAAATTCTATGAGCCCACCTTCCGGCTGCTGACGAGGATCGAGTCAGGCGCCCGGCCGGATGTCATGGCGGGCATCACCGGTTCACTGGCGGATCTGGTCTCGGCCGGCGTCCTGGCAGCGCCCCGGCCTGGGGATCGCCGGACAGGTGAAGGCAAAGGCCACCATAATTGACGCCAGACCCACGGCATTGGCGCTGCTCGACGGCCGGGCTGATCTCGCGATCCAACAGCTGAGCGAACTTGTGCTGGTGCCTGAAGCGAGAATTGTGGGGCCCCTCCCCGAGGCCTCGCGACACTACACTTGGTCCCATGACAGCTGATGACGAGAAGGATCCTCCCGTCCCCGCGGATGTTGAGGGCGCTTCCCTGCGACGGGTCCACGACGGTCACGTTGAGGAAGAGCCTGACCCCAATGACCACGAGACACCGGCCCACCAGCCGAAGGACTAAGAACAGGTAAGCCGCCCGCCGGTATTTCCCGGCCGGCTGCCATGGTCATCTGCCTCCGGGACCCCTCAGTTGGTCGCCAGTGAGGCTGTGAGCCGCGCGAGCTGGGTGATTTCGCGCCAGTCCTCGTTCTCGAAGGCTGCACGCGGGGTAAGCCAGCTGCCGCCGACGCAGGAGACGTTCGGCAGTGCCAGGTACTTGGGTGCCGTGGCGATGCTGACCCCTCCTGTCGGGCAGAACTGCACCTGCGGGATGGGCGCCCCGATCGCGGCAAGGTAGTCCGGCCCGCCAGCCGGCCCGGCCGGGAAGAACTTCATGGCGGTCAGGCCCCGTTCCAGGACCTGCATGACCTCCCCCACCGTGGCAACGCCGGGAAGTACCGGCACACCGACGGTCAGCAGGTGGTCCAGCAGGGCCGGAGTGACCCCCGGGCTGACGATGAACTGCGCCCCCGCGGCCACAACGGCGTCTGCCTGGGCCGGAGTCAGCACGGTTCCGGCCCCGACCAGGATCTCAGGGACTTCTTCAGCAATAAGCTTCAGCGACGTCAGTGCGCTCTTGGTGCGGAGCGTGAGCTCGATGATGCGGACGCCGCCGTCGGCCAGTGCCCTGGCCACCGGAACAGCGTGCCGCGGGTCATCGATGGTCACCACGGGGATGACGGGCGAAACGTTCAGGACGCTGGTGGCGTCAGCCATGGTTGATCTCATTTCTCAGGTGCGCGCTGGTCTGTTCGAAGGTGGGGATGAAACCGGTTCCGCCCTTGCCACCCACTACCAGGGACGCTGCGGCGGCACCGTACCGTGCAGCCACGGGGAGCGTGTCGCCGAGGACCATCCGGGCGGTGAGGGTTCCGACGAAGGCGTCGCCCGCGCCGGTCTGGTCCACCACAGCTGGGGCAGGGATGGAGCTGATCCAGGTGCTGTCCAGGCCTTCGCCGTCGAGCTGGATCCCTTCTGCCCCGCAGGTCACGGCAACGTTCCCTGCGCCGAGGCCCAGGAGCTTTGCAGCCGCCTCCGCCGGCGTGGAGGTGCCCAGGAGGGCTGATGTTTCGCCGGGAAAGGACGGTGTCACCAGGTAGCTCCGCGGCGCGAGTTGCAGGAGCGCCGCCGTCGCGTCTTCCACGGAGGTGAGCCGGGGGCGGAAGTTGGGATCGAACACAAAGCGTTTGGACACCGCGGCGGCCTTGAGGACCGCAGCGCGGGACGATTCGGAAATGGCGCACGCGATCCCGCCGGCCACCACGGCGCCGGCGGCCGCGAACACTGCGGGATCGACGTCGTCGGGGCCGAGGCTGGATCCGACGCTGCCGCTGCGGGCGTAGGAGAACTCGCGCTGGCCTTCCGGATCGGAGTGCACCAGGTACACGCCCTGCTGCCCGGTCCGGAACTTCACGAGGCGGGTGGAGATGCCGAGTTCCGCGATCCGGGCGGCGATCGCCTGGCCAAGGTCGTCGTCGGTCAATACTGACAGCAGGCCGACGCGGGCGCCGGCTGCCGCCGCTGCGGCGGCCACGTTCAGGGCGTCGCCGGAAATGCCGAGCTGGGCCGGCACGCCGTGGGCGAAGGCGACGTCGGTGGCCACCTCCACGAGGATCTCCCCCATCACGACGACGTCGAACGGCGTCGCGGATTCAAGGTCTGTGGTGCTCACAGCTGAACTCTACGCCGATGCCCCCAGCCTCCGACGACTTCCTTCCTGCACTCCGTGACGTCCATTCCGGGCGGCCCGGCGCTCAATCAGGCCTGTTAGCCAACCTGATGGGCGTGTTCGGCGAGGATCGCGTCGATCTGGCCGACAGCTTCCTTCATGCCTTCCTCCATGCCCATCTGGACCATCTCCTCCATCTGCTCTTCGGATTCGAATGTGGACAGGATGGTCATCCTGGTGCGGCCGCCGAGGTCTTCCAGGTTCACGGTGGCATGAGAGCTGCCCAATTCGTTCTGCGGGGCGCCGTCAGCATCGGAGAAGCCATCGTCGAACTCAAGCTTCCGCGGCGCCTCGATTGCGGTGAACCGCCACCAGCCGCGGGGCTTGTCCCCCTCAGGTGTAGTCATGTAATAGTCCGCTTGTCCGCCGGGCTGGAAGTCGAACCGGTCAAACGTGGCCGGATAGTTGGGCGGACCCCACCAGCGCTCCAGCTGGCGGGGATCCTCCCAGATCTGCCAGACGCGTTCGACGCCGGCGTCGAACTCCGCCACGAGGGTGAAGCTGAGTGCCTCGAGATTCTTGGTGGAACTGATAACAGGCATTGCGCAACCTTCCTATTCTTCAGCCAGAATGTCAGCGATCCGCTCAGCGCGCTGCCGCCAGATCGCTTCATACTCGTCGAGCAGCCGCCGGGCCTTCTCCAGTCCTTCGTGGTTTCCCCGCACGATCTGCTCCCGTCCGTGCTTCTCCTTGGTCACCAGGGAAGCACGCTCCAGCACCGCCACGTGTTTCTGGACGGCGGCGAAGCTCATGGTGTACAGGGCAGCAAGGCCCGAGACGGAATACCCGTCCCCGGTCACCCGCCGGACAATGTCCCGCCGTGTGGCGTCCGCCAGCGCCTGGAAGAGGCGGTCGACGTCGGCATCACTGAGCTGATCTGCAACCATTTGGTTGTAGATTATGCCGGTCGGCCACGGTTGTCAACGGCCTGGTTTTCGGTCCGCCGGAACCTTTACGCGGCCGCCGTAATGTAACTGCGCCCCGGGCCGAAGGGACGTGTATTCGCTCACACTTTGGCCGTTTTGGTTGCCAACTCCGGCGGCCACCCTGAACCATGATCTAGGGGTCACTCCCGCACTACCGAAATCAGCAATCCTCACCGACGAGGATGCGGCTCCTTCAACGACGAACAGGGGGCCGTCAACTGCATGAGCGAAAGTACCGACAATGACGTTTGAAAACACGAACTCCGTAACGCTGAAAATCTGGGACCGGTCCGCCATCGACCACACTCTCGAGGGCATTGTGAACGATCTCTCCGTCAGGTCCAACACACCCAAGGGCCATATCGCAGTCCACTGCAGCGGCCCCAACACCTTCACTGTCAGCGTCCGCGGGTAACTGCTAGCTGCGGCGGCTGCCGGTGCCGTTTTCCTGGCGGCTCACCATTTCATTGATCCAGCTCGGCGCAAACGGCGAGGTGCAGTTCGGCGGCGTCGGATAGTCCTTGAGGACCTCCAGGCGCTCTCCGATATCGAGCGCGCGGGCCCGGTAGCCCGCGTGCTCGATCCCAATGAAGGCCAAAGTGTGGTTCATCGCCCACTGCAGCCGGTCCGGAGCGTCCTTCATCTCCGCCTCGATAGTGTTCAGCAGAGCCGGGAGGTCGAGCCCTTCGGGCTTCTTGGCAACCCGCTCGCTGGTGAGTGCCCAACCGGCGCTCGCGACCACCGGATCCGGGTCCACCGTCCAGGAAACGCGCAGCTCTTCAGCGTGCGGGCTGTTCTTCACCACGTAGTTCACCAGCCAGTCGTGCACCTTCGGGGCCCGCGACTCGCGCAGCATGGTGTTAAGCTGGCCACGCTCGAAGGCTTTGGGCCGGCAGACCAGCAGCGCAAGCAGCCTCGCCGCGGTGTTGTCCGTCGCCCAGAGGGCAAGGGCGAGATCCTGCTGGGTCTTCAGCCGCTTGGCCACAGCGCGGAGCTTGGACAGGTTCACCCCGTGGTCGTCGCCGCGCTTCTCATTGGCTTCGCGCATTTTCGGGTCTTCGAGCGTGGCAAGCTCGGCCATCACTTCGTCCAGCAGCCCTGCCGTTGTGGTCTCGGCCATGTCTTCCTCCCCAATCACCGTCATATCGGTACCAGCCTACGGCCGCCGCCGTCATGTGCGCGGCGGACGCATGGCGGCAGCGACCCTGTTCTTAGGCGTCCACTCCGTTGACGCCTTCGAGGGATGAGGGAGCAAAAATTGCCGCCGCCACGTCATCGCGCAGGTGGTATTCACGGCGTTCCAAAGGCGTCAGGCTGCCGCGGACAACGTAGTAGCCGCGGCCCTCCCCGGGGCCACCGGCTGCCCGGTCAAAAGCATCGAGTGTGTCCGGATCCAGGTGCTGGTCCGGCCCGCGCTCCTGGAGTCTTGCCAGGACTTCAGGCGCCAGGGAGTTGATAAGCCCTTGGATATCAGTCATTTTCGCATCCTTTGCCGGCACCTCTGGGGCATGGTCAACAGCTCCCCCGAAGGGCGTATCCGGGGGTGCCTGGGCCGGCTGCGTCCATCCCCGATTGTAGGACCGGCAGGCGCGTCAGACCAGACCCGGGCTCCGGCACTTGCTTGTCTCAGGCAGCGCCGATTCCGCGGTTCACAGCCGGCATGATTTCGGTGGCGAGCAGTTCGATGGACCGGGCGGTCTCAGCGAACGGCAGCCCGCCCAGGCCGATCTGTGCCATGTACCGGCTGTTGCCCAGGGTCTGGTGGATTTCGAGGAGCTTCTCGGTAATCTGTTGCGGGCTTCCCACCAGCAGGCCACCGCCCGGTTCGCTCCAGTCATCAAAGGTGGAGCGCGGAAAGTGGTCCACGGGCCGGGGCATGTTCTGCTCGAAGTAGGCGCGGTAGTGCGGGTAGAAGGTGTCCCGCGCCTGCTGCGAGGTGGCTGCGGCGTAAAAATGGCCGCCCACGCCTATTTGCAGGGCTGCGGAATCATGGCCTGCCTCGTCCGCTCTGTGCCGGTACAGCTCTGCGAGGCGGCGGAACCTTTCCGGTCCGGAAAGCAGCGCAACGAACAGGGGAAGGCCAAGCCGTCCGGCCCGGGCGAAGCTTGCCGGGGTTCCGCCCACTCCAACCCACACGGGCAGCTTGTCCTGCACCGGACGCGGCGCGATGTCCATGCCCGGAATGCTCTGGGTGAGGTCCCCGTTCCAGGTCAGCGTGGCGTTGTCGCGCAGTTCCAGGAGCATCCGCAGTTTCTCGTCGAACAGGCCGTCGTAGTCTTCGGTGCTGTGGCCGAACAGCGGGTAGGACTCGATGAAGGCCCCGCGGCCGGCAATGATCTCGGCGCGTCCGTCACTGATCAGGTCAAGGGTGGCGAACTGTTCAAACAGCCGGACGGGGTCCTGCGTGGACAGCACCGTGACGGCGGTGCTGAGCCTGAGGTTGGTGGTCTCCCGGGCGATGGCTGCCAGCACGATTTCCGGAGCCGAGACGGCGAAGTCGCGCCGGTGGTGCTCGCCGAGCCCCAGGAAGCTGAGGCCTGCCTGGTCCGCCAGCTTGGCCAGCTCGATCACTTCTTTGAGCCGCTGCTGGGGTGACAGGGCGCTGCCCGTGGTGACGTTGCGGGAAAGTTCGCCGAAAGTGAAGATACCAAAGTCCATGAGTAGTTGAACGTTCAAGCGTCGGGATCCATTCCCGAGGTGGACGGACGACGGCGGGCGCGTGCCGCCGTCGTCCGCTTACCATCTGTTGTCAGCCGCTGAAGGCGACCTTGTCCCAGGACAGGGCCTCGCTACCGTCGGCGCTGTTGCCGGCCACGGTGAACCTGACGTAGTTGGTGGCGTTATTGGAGCCGTCCACCGTGATGCGCTGCAGGTCATCAGCGCCGGCGCCGCCGCCGTAGACCTCAAGCCAGGGTGAACCTTCGGCCAGCGGCTGGTTTTCGGCGAAGACGTGGCTGTCGCCGTTGATGAGGTACACGGGACCGTCAAAGCGGTTGGTCTCGTCAATGACGGCCTGGACGATCTCCCTGAATCCGGACATGGTCTCGGGGTTGGCCAAGGCAGCGTCGAGCAGTGCCGGGTCGAACATGTCGGCCTGGGTCATCAGCACCACAGCCCTGTCATTCCGGCGGGTGGCATGGGAGAAGGTTTCGCGCACCTGGGCCAGAACTGCCTCGGTCCGGTGCTCCACTTCAGCCAACTGCTCGGGTGTGGCGGCCGTTTCACCGAGGCCGGACCAGGGCTGCAGCGAGTTGTTGCTGCCCTGGACGTTCACCACGGAGAAGGCCACCCGGTTCTGGGTGAAGCGGACGTTCTCCGGCAGTCCCAGGTTTTCCTGGGTCTTGACCGGCATGGTCTGGCCAAGGGTCTTGCCGGGTGCGTTGAAGAAGACTTCGCGCAGCTTGGCCAAGCGCTCCAACGGGTTGTAGGCGCCGTTGTTTGTCCGGTGGCAGTCCACCCACTCGTTGTCACCGGGAGTGAAGATCAGCGGGTGCTCGAAGGTGCCGAACTCGGAGCGGATGTGTTCGAAGTATTCGTCAGAACAGCTGAAGACCCGTTCTTGATATCGCCAACGTGGGCGACAAATTTCAGCTCGCTGTCTGCATTGATGTCCTGGATGCGGGCGGGGAACTTGGCGATCTCCGCTGCGCCGTAGGGGATGTCGCCGATGACCCCGAAGGTAAAGGCCGGACAGGCGGCGGGGTTGTTTTCGGCAGCATTCGCGGGCAGGACCGCGGTGCCAACGCCGGCTGCGATGAGGGCCACGGCTGTGGCGGTCTTGAATCTGTTCAGGCGCATGGGGATTCCTAACGTGTGGAGGGTGCGTGAACAGACTTTCTGCCGCGGACCAACGCGTGCCCACGCGCAGGTTGCGCCGCAGTGAACACTGTCGCGCTGGGCAACGGTGCGGTTCCAAGGTAGACGGCACATGAACAGGTCTTTTGGCCCCATTCCGGTCCCACACACTTAGCACGTGCGTACATTCGGTGTTGAAGAAGAATTCCTGATCGTTGACCCGGCAAGCGGCCGGGCCCTGCCGCTCGCCGGGGAGCTGTTGAGCCTCCACGATCCCGGCGAACACTCCGCCGGAAACTCCTCACGTGTTCCCGAACTTGCTGCAGAACTCCAGCAGGAACAACTCGAAGTCATCACCCGCCCCCACAGCAGCCTGGGTGAACTTGCGGAAGAGATCAGGACGGGCCGGAGCTATGCGGACTTGCTGGCCCAAGGCATCGGAGCCAGGCTGGCGGCACTGGCCACGTCACCGCTGCCCACCATCCCTCAAGCCACGAGGAACCACCGCTACGACGCACTCATGGACAAGTTTGCCTTGACCGCCCGGGAGCAGCTGACCTGCGGATACCACGTCCATGTGTCCGTCAGCTCGGACGAGGAAGGCGTCGCTGTTCTTGACCGGATCAGGGCCTGGCTGCCTTCGCTCACGGCACTGAGCTCCAATTCGCCTTTTTGGAACGGCACTGACAGCGGCTATGCCAGTTTCCGTACCCAGGCTTGGAACCGCTGGTCCAGCGCAGGACCCGCTGAGGTGTTCGGTTCGGCCAGCGCCTACCACTCGCTGGTGCAACAGCTCGCGGTCACCGGGGTTGTTGCCAACCCGGACTTCGATGCCCGCCTTTCAGCCCGTCACCCCACAGTGGAGATCCGGGTGTCCGATGTGTGCCTGGATGCACGGGACGCCGTCATGATCGCTGCCTTGGTGCGGGCACTGGTAGAGACTGCGGCGAGGGAATGGCAGGCAGGGAAGCAGCCGGATATGGTTCCCGCAGCAATACTGCGCCAAGGGGCGTGGCTGGCCAGCCGCTTTGGCGTGCAGGGGCAGTTGCTCCATCCGGCAACACACCGGCCCCTGACGGCGCGGACTGTCCTCACTGCTCTCATCGACCACGTTCGGGACGCCCTGGATGAAGCCGGAGACACCGGTTACGTCACTGAATCACTGCAGAGAATCCTCAGCCACGGCACGGGTTCCACCCTGCAACGCCAGGCCTTTGCGCACGGCGGGCTGGCGTCCGTCGTCGGCAACGCCATTGACCTAACGCACCGGGATCCTGCCGGCCGCCGCGGGCTCCGCATGGCGGCCGCTGCGTAATTCGACCGCGCGGGCGAATGAACTCCCGATGAATTTCAGGCTGGGGGACGCGGCTGGGCATTCACTGCCGCGAGTATTCAAATTGCTGCCCGGAAGCCTTCGACGAACAGTTGGGCCCTCTCGCTGACGTACTGTTCCAGGGGCACTAAACCGGTGGTGTTTTTCGCGCGCACGATGGAGCCTGCCGATGCGATGTACAGCCGGGAGGTTTCGGCCACCAGGACAAAACGCGGAGGCGGGAACCATTCGGTCGCTCCCTCCGCCGGCCTGGCATCCTCAAGGTCCGGCTCATGGGCCAACTGCAGGTACTTGATGATGCCCTCCTGCAGCGGAACGGCTCCGCTGGGGAGGGCCAGCTGGAGGTCTCCCCCGGTAGTGACGTTCAGGTAGACGGCACCGTGCGGATGAAAAGTGAGGGTCTCGCCATCCCGGGTGAAAAGGGCGTCCGCCACCGGGTAGACAGTGCCGGGGATGGCGTCGAGGATCCCTGCATGTTCGTAGGTTTGCAGCGTCCGCTGTCCGAGTTCCCGCAGGAACGGTTCCAGCGGGGCGAGGCGTCTCGTCAGGTCGGCTTCTTCGGCGTCCATCATGGGCCGATCGTACGCCCGCTGCGGGCGGCTTCCCAGTAGCCGGCCGGACTCAGTCGCCCACGGCTTCGCGGCCGCGCCGCACGATGAGCGGGTCCGGGTCATGGACCACGGACGTGTCCTTGTGGTCGTACTCGAACTGGTTGAGGAACCAGCGCATGGCATTGATCCGCCCGCGCTTCTTGTCGTTGGACTTGATGGTGATCCACGGCGCGTGGTCGGTGTCTGTGCGCAGGAAGGTCTGCTCCTTGGCCTGCGTGTAGGCCTCCCAGCGGTCCAGGGAAGCCAGGTCCATCGGCGAAAGCTTCCAGCGCCGCACCGGGTCGATCTGGCGGATGGCGAAGCGGGTGCGCTGCTCATGACGGGTCACGGAGAACCAGAACTTATGGAGGTGAATGCCGGAGTCCACCAGCATCTTCTCGAATAGCGGCGCCTCGCCCATGAATGTTTCATACTCGGCCTCGGTGCAGAAGCCCATCACCCGTTCCACGTTCGCCCGGTTGTACCAGGAACGGTCGAACAGCACGATCTCGCCCGCGGAGGGCAGGTGTTGGACGTACCGCTGGAAGTACCATTGGCCCTGCTCGCGGTCCGAGGGTTTGCTCAAGGCCACAGTCCGGGCCGAGCGGGGATTGAGGTGCTCGGTGAAGCGCTTGATGGTCCCGCCCTTGCCGGCGGCATCGCGTCCCTCGAAGACGATCACGTTCTTGAGGCCATGGTCCTGGCCCCAATATTGGAACTTCAGCAGTTCCACCTGCAGGCGGTATTTCTCGAGTTCGTACTCCTCGCGGGACATCCGCTGCTCGTACGGGTAGTCCTCCCGCCACGTCTCCACTGCCGAGCCGCCGGGATCAATGAGTTCCGGGTCCTCGCCCTCCCCGCCGCGCACGCTGTAGCCCAGTTCCACCAGCTGGTCTATGGCCTCACGAAGGTTTTCCCTGACCCACGACTGGTCAGCAGGAGTCCAGGGAATACTGCTTCCCTTCGCCATTGGAGACCTCCTTCGGGGCTCAACTGCCGTCGTCGGAATCATAACAAGCCGGTCCCCGCACCCACTACGGCCTGCGGACGACGGCGGGACCTCCCGCCGTCGAATGATTAAGTCAGCATGCTTACCATTTAGCCCGATTCCGGTTTACGATGAAAGGGTAAGCGGCGGGCGGATGCCCGCGGCAACCAATCGGAGGGAGTGTCACCGTGGGTCTGGATGACAAGATTGAGAATGCTGCCGAGAAGCTTGGCGGCAAGGGCAAGGAAGCTGCCGGACGGGCAGGCGACGATCCGAATCTGGAGGCAGAGGGTAAAGCCGATCAGAGCAAAGCGGATCTGAAGCAGGCCGGCGAGAAGGTCAAGGACGCCTTCAAGAAGGACTAGTCGGCTTTAGCTTCACCAAAAGGAAGGGTGCCACCCGAAGCGGGGTGGCACCCTTTCCTTTGCTGTTTTTGCTTTCAGGTCCTCAGCGCTTCGAGGGCAGCCCGGGCCCCTTTGCTGTGCAGATCGATCAACGCGTTGGTGTACGCGGCCACGAAAACCGGGCTGTCGATCAGGTCACCGAACACGTCCCGGTTGGAAATGAAGGCGAGGGGATCCTCGTGCTGCCGTGCAGCGGCTGCCATCAGCGGCTCTTTCAGCCGGTCGACGACGTCGATCGGGTTTCCCTGTTCATCGACGCCTTCGTCATAGCGTGCCCAGCTGGCCACGATCGCGGCGGAGCGTTGGACCTCTCCCCCGTGTTCGAGATTGATGCGGATGACCGGGACCAGCCATTTGGGGATCCGGTCGGAGCTTTCGGCGCACAGCCGGGCCAGGGTATCCCTTACGTGTTCGTTCGAGAACCGCTCGATCAGGGTCCGTTTGTAGGCATTGAGGTCGATGCCGGGGACGGGGTGGAGCGTGGGCGTGGCTTCCTTGTCCATGTAGCCCAGCAGGAACTGCGCGAACAATTCGTCCTGGGCCACCTCGTGGGCGTAGCGGTACCCGGCGAGGTAGCCGAAGTAGCACATGCCCTGGTGGCTGGCGTTGAGCAGGCGCAGCTTCATCAGTTCGTACGGTTCAACGTCTGCCACCAGTTGCACGCCTGCCTCCTCGAACGGCGGCCTGCCCAGGCTGAAGTGGTCTTCCAGGACCCACTGTTCAAAGGGCTCGCACACCACCGGCCAGGCGTCCTCGATTCCGAATTCTTCGGTGATGGCCCCTCGGTCGGCGTCGGTGGTCACCGGGGTGATGCGGTCCACCATGCTGTTGGGGAAAGGCACGTTTTCCTCAACCCAGGCGCCGAGCCCGGGGTCCTTGAGGTTTGCGAAGGCAGTGAACATCCTGCGGGCCACGTCGCCATTGCCCTGGATGTTGTCGCAGGACATCACGGTGAACGGGGCGAGTCCCCGCTCACGACGCCGTGCCAGTGCTTCGGTGACCAGCCCGAATGTCGTCCGGGGAGGGTTCCCGGGCTGGAGGTCATGGACGACGTCGGGGTTGCCGGCGTCGAACTCCCCGGTGACGTGGTGAAAGTTGTAGCCTCCCTCGGTGACGGTGAGCGAGACAATCCGGATGGCCTCCGAAGCCATCTTCTCGATGACGGCTTCAGGGTCTTCGGGGGCGAACAGGTACTCGACGATAGAACCGATGACCCTTCCTTCCCGGGTTCCGTCCGGGTTCTTCACCACCAGGGTGTAGAGGCAGTCCTGACTGTCCATGACCTGCTTCATGCGGGCATCGCCGGGCAGGACACCCACTCCGCAGATGGCCCAGTCGAGTGCCTTGCCGGCGTTCATCAGCCGGTCCAGGTACATGGCCTGGTGGGCGCGGTGGAAACCGCCCACGCCGAAATGCACGATGCCGGCCGTCAACCCGGAGCGGTCATAGGCGGGTACCGCCACGGATGAGGAGAGCGTGGAAAGTGCGCTGGATTCGAGTGCAGGCATTGTCTAACCTTCCGGTGCGGTGAGGGAACCGGTCAAGGAACCCAGTTCCGCTGAGTGCGGCGGGTTGGCCCCCGGCCGGGAACAGGTGATGGCCGCGGCGTGGTTGGCGTAGGCGACGAGGGCATGCAGTTCTTCCCGGTCCAGGACTTCGAGCCGTTTCCTTCCGCCGCGTCCTAGCGCTTGGAGTTGGGCCAGGCCGGAGATGAGCGCGGCCATAAACGAGTCGCCGGCGCCTACGGTGTCCATCAGGGTGATGTCTTCGGCGGGCATTTCCACCCTCCCCCGCCGGGTCAGAACCACAGGACCGGAGGCGCCGCGCGTCAGCGCCACCAGGGCCGGGCCAAGCTCCAGCCATGCTGCCAGGGTTTGCACGGGAGTCCGGTCCGGGTAGAGCCAGGACAGGTCCTCGTCGCTGGCTTTGACGATGTCGCTGGCCGCCACGAACAGTTCAACCTTCGTCCGGGCTGCGGCGAGGTCCGGGCTGATGGCGGGCCGGCAGTTCGGGTCGTAGCTGACAGTTGCGAATTCCCGAGCTGCGTTCACCAGCGCCAGGGTGGCCTTGTCCCCCGGGGCGAGCATGGAAGCGATGGAACCGGTGTGGACGTGGGTGGAACCTTCGACGGCGGACAGGGCGGGCAGGGATGCGCCGTTGAAGTCCCAGCTGATCCCGAAGTCATACGTGGCGGCCCCGTCCGGGCCGAGCGTGGCGGTTGCCGTTGACGTGGGCGCGCTGCCGCCTGCGATCACGGCGACGCCGTTGGCCTGCAGGTGCTCCTCAATCATCCGGCCGAACCTGTCGTCCGCGAAGTGGGTCACCAGGCTGGTCTCAAGGCCCAGCCGGGCAGCCCCCACTGCCACATTGAGGGGGCTGCCGCCGGGGTGCGACTTGACTGTCCCGGTCCGGGCGGGGCCGGTCTGCCGCGAGTCGCTGATGATGTCGACGAGGGATTCGCCGATCACGGTGATTGCGGTCATCGGCCCGGGTAAACCACGGCTTTGAGCTGGCCGGGCTGCTTGCCTGCTTTGAGCGCTTCCTCGGATTCGGCGAGGGTGAACTTGCCGGTGACCAGGATGTCCAGGTCCACTTTGCCGTCGGCGATCAGCTGGATCGCCAGCGGCCAGGTGTTCGTGTAGCGGAACACGCCGGAGAGCCAGATTTCGCGGTTCTGGATGAAAGAGACGGGCAGTTCGACGTCGTCCGCTCCCAGCCCGACCAAGATCACGCGGCCGGCCGGCCCCACGGCCTTGATCCCGGAACGGACCGCCTGCGGTGCGCCGGAAGCGTCAATGAACGCGTCGACGTCGAGCCCTTCCACGCTGTCCGTCTTCGCGTTCAACGCGTGCGTCGCCCCGTGTTCCAGGGCGAACGCGAGCCGGTCCTCGGCGATGTCACTGATGTAGATTTCGGTAGCGCCGAAGGCCCGGGCGGCCTGGGCGGCGATGATGCCGATGGGGCCGGCGCCTGCGATGAGGACGCGGCTGCCGGGTTTGATCCCGGCGCGTTCGCAGGCCCACAGCCCCACGGAGAGCGGTTCGATCAGTGCGGCTGCCTCATCGCTGACGCTGTCCGGGATGTCGTAGGCGAAATCGGACTGGATGGTGACGTATTCGGCGAACGCGCCGTCGATCGGCGGGGTGGCGTAGAACTCGATGTCCGGGCAGAGGTTATAGCGGCCGGCCTTGCACTGCTTGCACTTGCGGCAGGGCCGTTGAGGTTCGACGGCGACCCGCTTGCCGACGCGGGCGGGGTCGACGGCGCTTCCGACGGCGGCGATCCGGCCTGAGAGTTCGTGGCCCAGGATCAGCGGGTGGTCCACCACGTACGGGCCGATCCGGCCGTGCTCGTAGTAGTGGACATCACTGCCGCACACACCGACGGCGGCTACCTGCACCAGGACCTGGTCGGCATCGAGCTGCGGGAGGGGCAGGGTCTCCATCGCCATGTCGCCCTGGCTCTTGAGGATGTTGGCGCGCATGGTGGTGGGCAGTTCGGGGTGTCCCGGGACGCGGGACTGGGTGGTTGACGTTGTCATCGAAGTACTCCTTTGGGGAAATCGGGGGCCGGGATATTGGGCTGCGTTACTTGACTGCGCCGAGGGAGAGTCCCTGGACGAGCTTGTCCTGGGCGGCGAACCCGGCGAACAGCACCGGCAGGGAGATGACCACGGCGGCAGCGCAGACCTGGGCGAGGAACAGGCCCTGGCCTGAGACGAAGCCCGTGAGGAACACGGGTGCGGTGCCTGCCACCACGCCGGTGAGGACGCGGGCGAGGAGAAGTTCGTTCCAGCTGAAGATGAAGCAGATCAGCGCTGTCGCGGCGATGCCGGGCATGGCCACCGGGGCGATGATCTTGCGGAGGATGAGCAGGAGGCTGGCGCCGTCGATCTGGGCGGCTTCCAGCATTTCCTCCGGTACCTCAGCGAGGAACGAACGCATCATCCACACCGCGATGGGGAGGTTCATGGAGGTGTACATCAGGATCAGGAACCAGATGTTGTCCAGGGCTCCCACGGTCCGTGCGAAGAGGTAGAGCGGCAGGATTGCGGCGACCACGGGCATCATTTTGGTAGAGAGGAAGAAGAACATCACGTCGGTCCACTTCTTCACCGGCCGGATCGAGAGGGCATACGCGGCCGGGAAGGCCAGGAGCAGCACCAGGACGGTGGACAGGATTGAGGCGGTGGCGGAGTTGATCAGCGACGGCCAGGGGCTGACGCCGGATGTTTCGCCGAAGAATTCCCGGTACGCGTCAAGGGTGAGGTTCGCCGCGATGGACGGCGGGTTCGTGGCGGCGTCGGTTTCGGAGTGGAACGAGGTGAGGATCATCCACAGGACCGGGACTGCGAAGAGCAGGGCGAGCAGCCAGGCCGCGATCCCGGCAGCAGTGTTGTTGCGGGTGGGGTCCATGCGCGCCTTGCCCCGGCGCCGGGTTTGGATGCTATTCAGGGCGGTGGGGCCGGAAGGTGTGCTCTGCGGTGCGGCGGGGGTGAGGGTGCTCATCGTGCTGCCTCCTTCTTGAAGAGTGAAAAGACGGTGCGGAGTGCGAACGTGGCCACGATGATGGTGCCAATGACAACCACCACGCCGGCGGCGGAAGCCAGGCCGTATTCGTTGGCGAAGTAGAACGTCTGGTAGATGGCGTAGGGGAGGTTCGCCGTGCCCAGACCGCCCGCAGTGAGGGTAAAGACGGCGTCGAAGTTCTGCACTATGTAGATCGCCCCGAGCAGGCCGCCCAGCTCAAGGTACTGGCGCAGATGAGGCAGGGTCAGGTGGCGGAAGATGCCCCACGGTGTGGCGCCGTCCATCTGGGCAGCTTCCACGGTGTCCATGGGCCGGGACTGCAGCCCGGCCAGCAGGATGAGCATCATGAAAGGCGTCCACTGCCACACCAGGGAGAGGATCACCGCCATCATCGGGGCCTGCGAGAGCAGGTCCAGCTGCGGGGCCGTCGCGCTGCCGAACAGGGACCATACCCAGGTCAGGATCCCGTTGATCAAGCCATAGGTGGGGTTGAGCAGGGCATGCTTCCAGATCAGCGCCGCAGCTACGGGCACGACCAGGAACGGGGCGATCAGCAGGGTCCGGGCCAGGCCGCGGCCAATGAACTTCTTGTCCAGCAGCAGGGCCAGTCCCAGGCCGATGAGCAGGCTGATCAGCACCACGGAGACGGTGAGGAGGATGGTGGTGAAAATGGCCTGGCGCAGGTCAGGGTCGGTGAGGACTGTGGCGTAGTTTTCCAGCCCGGCGAAAGCAGTCTTGTCAGGGCTGAGGCTGTTCCAGTTCATGAATGAGATGATCAGGGTCACCACAAACGGCAACTGGGTGACCAGGATGAGGAAGACCAGGGCGGGAAGCAGCGGTGCACGCCGTGCCCAGGCCAGGGCGCGTTCGCGCGACTTGGCGTCTAGAGAAGGTTTGGCTGCATTGCGTCCCGGGCGGGAGATGCGCGCCGTTGCGGTAGTCATGATGTTCTCCTGCGGTTCGGTTAAGGCTGCTTGTACTTGTTGCCGACCTTTTGGGCGGCTTCCTGGCCCTTGGCCAGCGCGTCTGCCACGCTGCCCTGGCCGGCGATGGCTGAACTGACACCCTGGGACACGTTCGTTCCCAGCGCAGCGAATTCCGGGATGCCCACGAACTGGATCCCGACGGCGGGACGTTCCTGGGCGCCGGGGTTCTTCGGGTCAGCGTTCTCAATGGCGAAGCGTTCTGCCTCGAAGAAGGGCGCGGCTTTCTGGAACTCGGCGTTCTCGTATGTGGAGATGCGCTTACCGGACGGGACCTTCGCCCAGCCCAGCTCGGACGCCACCAGTTCCTCGTAGTCCTTGGAGCTGGCCCAGGCGATGAACCTGCCCGCAGCGTCCTGCTTCTTTGACGCGGCCTGCATGGCCCAGGACCAGGTCCACAACCAGCCGGAGGACTTTGTTTCCTTGATGGGGGCCTGGGCGTACCCGATCTTCCCCTTCACCGGTGAGGCGTCTGCTTCCAGGGCTCCGGCGGCAGATGTGGCGTCGTACCACATGGCCACTTTGCTCTGGCTCATGTTGTTCAGGCACTCGGTGAAGCCGGCCTGGGCGGCACCGAGTTCACCGTGCTCGCGGACCAGTTTGGTGTAGAACTCCACTGCCTCGGTGAATTCCGGGGAGTTGACCTGGGCGTTCCAGTCCTTGTCGAACCAGGTGCCGCCGAAGGTGTTCACCACGGTGGTCAGCGGCGCGAAGACCTGGCCCCAGCCGGGCTGGCCGCGGAGGCAGATGCCCTTCATGCCCGGGGCGGCGCCGTCCGCCTTTGCCGCGATGTCCGCCACCTCGTCCCAGGTGGGCTTCTCCGGCATCGTCAGGCCCTTGGCTTCCAGAATGTCTTTCCGGTACATCAGGAAGGACGATTCTCCGTAGAACGGTTCGCCGTAGAGCTTGCCGTCCTCGCCGGTGAGCGAAGCCGTGTAGGCGGGAAGGATGTCATCCTGATCGAACGCGGGATCCGCAGCCACCTCGTCGAGCGGGGCAAGCCAGCCGTTGGCGGAATAGAACGGGATCTCGTAGTTCGACAGCGACGCGACGTCATACTGGCCGGCCTGGCTGGAGAACTCCTGGCTGATCTTTGCACGGACATCGTTCTCAGGAAGGATCGTGTAGTTGACCTTGATGCCCGTTTCCCTGGTGAAGTTATCCGCCGTGAGCCGCTGCAGATCCTCCATCTGGGGGTTGTTGACCATCAGGACGTTGATGCTGTTTGGATCGCCGGCTGAATTGCCTCCGCCGGCTCCTGCACAGGCCGTGGCGCTGAGTGCGACGCACAAAGCGCCGGCGGCCAGGGTCGCTGCACGCATTTTTGGGCGCATTAAGGACTCCTTTGTTCTTCAGGGGTGCGCAGTCCCGCACATCAACTGCCATGTCGCTGTACCGGGGACCGGGGGTCGGGGCCAGTAACCGGAAATCCGATGTACCCCGCTGGTGTTCCTCAACGATAGGCCTGTGGCATAGGGCACAACTAGCGCCCTGGTTGCCGGTTTCTGATACTAATTTTCCCGTTCCCTCCACGTGCAGGGTCTAATCTGGGGGGAGGCCCCCGAAGCGCTGTCCGGATTTCATAACCGCCTGACCAACGGAGATCACCATGACTGCCGCCGATGTAACCGACGGAGCAACGGCCAGGCTGGCCGAGAGACTGCTGGGGATGCGGGCCAACCGGGAGGTCATCCCGCCTGACCCCAACCACTCGGTACGGTGGCACCAGCACAGTTACCCCAGTCCGGTGGCCCGGTGGAACTACCACCCCGAGTACGAGATCCACCTCATCCGCAAGGGCACCGGAAAGTTCATCGTCGGGGACCACATCGGCACATTCGAAGCCGGCCATGTGTCGATCGTCGGGTCCGGCCTGCCGCACGACTGGGTAAGTGACCTTGAGCCCGGTGAAGTGCTGGAGGGCCGGGACGTCGTCATCCAGTTCGATGGGAAGTGGGTGGAACAGGCAGCGTTCCTGCTCCCGGAGATGGCAGAGGTCAAGCCGCTGCTGGAACAGTCTGCCCGGGGAATCGAATTCCTGGGACGTTCAGCAGTAACGGCGGCCGCCGCCATCGAAGCCATGGGAACCACCACCGGCCTGCTGCGGCTCGAGCACCTCTTTGCCCTGTTCGGAATCCTGGCCGGGGCACCGCAGGAGGAGCGGCGCTACCTCGCGGACGAATGGTTCAGGCCGCAGCTGGACGGGCAGGCCGCCGCCGTCGTCGACATCGTTTTGGAGTATGTCTTCAGCAACCATGCGGGCAGCGTCACGATGGCCGAGGCTGCGGCCCTTGTGGGCATGCCCGAACCAACCTTTTCGAAATACTTCAAACGGGCCACCGGCCAGAATTTCAGCGACCTGGTCCGCAAGCTCCGCCTGGCCCACGCACGGCGCCTTCTGGAGCGCAGCGACAAAGCCATTTCGGATATCTGCTACGAAGTGGGATTCTCCAACCTGTCCAACTTCAACCGGCATTTCCTCAACGACGCCGGCGAAACGCCGAGGCAATACCGTCAGCGTTTGCAGGGCGGCTAAAGCAATCTGGAGCTGCCCGTTCCATCAACTTGTCTTAGGGCTGCGCTACGGTTGGCACATCACCGGTCTTTTTCAAGGGGGAAAAATGGAATTTGCAGAAAAACTCTCGGCTTTGGCAGCGAAGGTGCGTCAGCAGCGAGGAGTAATCCAGACCGAAGAAGCAACAAAGAACGCGTTCGTTATGCCTTTCATTTCGACAATTCTTGGGTACGACGTCTTCAACCCCATGGAAGTTGTTCCCGAGTTCATCGCGGATGTCGGGCTGAAAAAGGGCGAAAAGATCGACTACGCCATCGTCAAGGACGGTGTGGTCCAGATCCTCATCGAGTGCAAGAAATCCAGTGAGCCGGTCAGGATCGAGCATGCCTCGCAGCTTTTCCGCTATTTCGCTGTAACAAACGCTCGGATAGCGATCCTTACCAATGGCGAGATCTACCAGTTCTTCACCGACCTCGATGCTCCAAATAGGATGGACGCGAAGCCCTTCCTGGTTTTGGACCTGAACGAGATAGACGACTCGCTGATCCCGGAACTTCGGAAACTGTCCAAAGACGTCTTTGATCTCGATTCGATCATCAATGCGGCGGGCGAACTGAAGTACATCGGCGAATTGAAGCGGACCCTCGCGGCCCAGTTCAAGGAGCCCGAGGACGAATGGGTTAAGTTCCTGACCGGCCGCGTTTATCCCGGCGCGTATACACAAAAGGTGCGCGAACAGTTCACTGCACTGGTCGCCAAAGCCTCCAAGCAGTTCCTCAATGACCAGGTGAACGATCGACTAAAGAAAGCCCTCGGCTCACCCGGCTTCCCGCAGAACGAGGACTCCGCGGCAACCATTACGAGCGCGCCGGTGTCCGATGCCGATCTGGCCGAAGCGGACGGTTTGGAAACGACTCTTGAAGAGATTGAGGGCTACCAGATTGTCAGGGCCATTGTGTGCAGCGAGGTTAAGCCTGCACGCGTCATTCAGCGCGACGCAAAGTCCTACTTCGCAGTGCTGCTGGACGATAACAACCGCAAACCCATTGCCCGCCTGCACTTCAACCGAACCCAAAAGTACATCGGAATATTTGACGACAACAAAGAAGAAACCCGGGTTCCCATTTCCTCACTCGAGGAGATCTACGAGCACACGGAAGCACTCCGCGCCAGCGTCAAGAGCTACCTCTAGCGCCCCGGAGACGACGACGGCGGGACTCTTCCGCCGTCGTCGGCGTTTCACCGCAAACAGTCAGGTGAAGTGTTTGACTGTCAGCTATGACACTGAATCGAAACCCGGCGGTTGATTCGTTCCTTGAGTCGCTGGACCACCCGATGAAGCCCGTGATTGAGTCCTTGCGCCTGGCTGTTTTGGATTCGGACGAGGCAATAACCGAGCAGATCAAGTGGAAGGCGCCGAGCTTTTGCTACGACTCGGTGGACCGGGTCACATTCAACCTGCGGCCACTTAATCATGTCCAGCTGATTTTCCATCGCGGCGCCAAGGCCTCCGGGGATGCCTTTGATTTCGATCCGTCCAAATGGAGCGGGCTGCTGGACATGATCGGGCAGGACCGCGGTCAGGTGATCTTCCCCAGCGCAGAGGCAGCGGCAACCCGCCAGGACGAATTCATTGGGCTTGTGCGCGAGTGGGTCCGAGCCTGATCCCGAGGACAGTCCGCGGTGCACTGGCGCTGGTGTGATCATCCTCGATGTGCCGCATGCCGATCTTTTCGGCCACGCGACGGGAAGCCACGTTGTCCGGATGCACGATGGCAACAAGACGTTCGATGTGGAGTTCGTCGCGGGCAAAGTCCCTGCACGCTGCAGCCGCCGCTGTGGCGTATCCTTGGCCCCATCGATCGGGGCGTAGGTGATAACCCATTTCGAGCTCCAAACGACCGTTGACTTGTTGCCACGTCAGGCCGCAATCTCCCAGAAACTCGCCGTGGAGCGTTTCCACAATCCAAAGGCCGCAGCCATGTTCGGCGTAGTTCGCTTCATTCCACGCGATCCATTGGGCTGCGCCCTCCCGCGTCTTCGGCGCGGGGTAGTACCTCATGACAAGGGGATCGCCCAGCAACGCCGCCATGTTGTCGAGGTCGCCTGAGGTCATCTGACGGAATTGAAGCCGTGGCGTCTTTCCTGGAATCACTCCTGAAGTTTACGAGTGTTCGCTGGCGTGACCGCCGTGGCAGGGCTGGGATACTCGGAGCATGGCCGTCTACTTTAAGTGCACCACCCGGACAAGCATGCCGAAATTGGAGCTGTTTGACCTTGCCCGGAGTATCGACGTCCATAAGGACTCCATGGCGGGATCTCGTGAAGAGGCCGTTAACGGCGTGACGTCCGGTCTCATCGCCCTCGGTGAGGAAGTAACGTGGCGGGCCTGGCACTTTGGCGTTCCGCTTCGAATGACGAGCAGGATCACCGAGATGCAGTCACCCGACTATTTTGTTGATGAGCAGGTCAAAGGTCCGTTTCGCCGGTTCCGGCATGTCCATGAGTTCAGTGAGGATTCCTCGGGGACCACCATGGTGGACCGCATCGAGTTCGCGGCTCCGTTCGGTCCGTTGGGACGTCTGGTGGAGAAGCTTGTACTTGGCCGTTACCTGAAGCAGCTGATCGAGGCGCGCAACCGCCACCTTGCCGGAACCGGCGGAAAGAAGGAGCTCACGTGAATGACGGCTTCACTGCGTAGCCCGGCCGGCCCCAATCTTGATAAGAGCCGCCACGACTTCCTCGACCGAACAGTCCGTATTAATCTCATGGGTTGAGCTTTCCCGCAGCAACGGCTCCACCGCCAGGAGGTAGCGGCCGATCTCAGCGCGCTCGGCCGGGCTTTTCCCGTAGCCGTTGGTGGTTCGGGTGGCGAGCCGGTCAAACAGCACCTGGTGGGGAGCGGACAGCAGAACCACCGCATCGAACTGATCGTAGAACCGGCCTTGGTTGGAGACGGTACCTGACAGGTAAAGAACACCCCCGCGTTCCTTGGCGAGGAGCGACGATATCTTGGGTTCGTCCCACACGACGTCACCGTCCACGTCGTGGCACCAAAATCCATAGTCGGTGTCCACGGTTTCACACCCCTGACGGCCGAGCTCACCCAGGACAGTGGACTTCCCTGCCCCTGACATTCCGGTTACGAAGACCACACCCATGGCCCCATCGTAGGCAGAAGACCGAATGGCTCCGAAAAGCGTGAGGTCATGGCCACCACCGATCACCCGGGCCGCGACTTCAGCATCACGCTATGGGCAGCCGATCGTGATCCTGCACGGGTTGGCTGAGGGCGGACGCGCCCGCCACCCTCGCAGGCCAAACGTTGGGCGGCCACACGGCAATGCTCGTGGCGGCGGCACGTCCCGACCTGGCGGCCAGCCTGGTCCTGCTCGAATCGGGGGCAGGGGGCGGCAGCGAACCCGAAAACGAACGGCTGGTGACTACTTCCGCTCCTGGCTGGTGGTATTCGGAGAGCGCGGGATGTTCACCGAGCACGATAAGGCTGAGTTCACCGGGCGGGGGCGAAACGTCCGGCGCCTGGATCTCGCCGGAGGCTCCCACGACAGCCACCTTGACGCCTTGGATCAAAGCACTGCGCCCGGTTCCCCAGGCCTGAAGGCGACGGTCAGGTCCGGTCAGCCCGCGCCGATGTCCAGCCCTCTGCGTGGAGTCTTTCGATGCCGTTCAGCAGGAGATCAAGGGCGAACTCGAATTCGAACTGGTCGTCGCAGCCCTGCCCTACCACTCGGCCTTCATCGTGTGATGACGCCATAGCTATCCGCAGGACATTCGGATAGCGCTTGGACATCTCCTCCAGCATGGCCTGCTGGGCGGCCCCGTCCACCTCCTCTGCATTTTCATCGGGTTGGTCCGCAGGTTCGGTAAACAGTTCCTGCGTGAACCCCCACATGCGGCTGCCGATGGCGTGCATGACGTGATGGGTCAGGTCCACCGAGAAGCCGCGGTCGAGGAAGATGCCAATGAACGAGTCCATGTACGCCAGAACGCCCGGCGTCTTGGTGGTCCGGGTTTCCAGGACCTGCCGGGCCCACTGATGCCGCTGCAGCACACTCCTGGCGGACAGGATCCTCCGCCGGACAACGTCCCGCCACGCTGGCTCGTCAGCCGGCGGATCGATTTCCCTGACGATGACATCCACCATGCCGTCGAGAAGTTCATCCTTGTTGGCCACGTGCTTGTAGAGCGCCATCGGCACCACCTCAAGTTCCTGGGCCAGCCTGCGCATGCTCAACTCCCCGATGCCGATTTCATCAGCCAGGGACACTGCGGCCTGGAGCACTTTGTCCCTGCTCAGCCGCACCCGCGCCGACGCGGCACGTGGCTCGCTCATGTGAATTCCTCCTGAAAATTTTGCACCCTTGACTAGTGTACGGCGTACACCTAATCTGAGTCACAGAAGGTGTACATCGTACACATTGCCGCTCTACCGGCAGCACCTTGACCAGCCCGACCAGGACGGACCACCGTGAACGTGACCAGGCAAATCACGCCAAGTAAGCCGCAGACCAATGCCGCCCGCCGCCGTCGGCCATGGCTGGTACCGGCAGGCCTGATCCTCCTCAGCCTGATCCCGGTGATCGCAGGCGCGGCCCGGCTGACCGAACTGACAGGCGGCGCCGCCGTGACGGAACGCAACGCCAGGTTCTTCGACTCCCCCGCCCCCGTGGTGATCCACATTGTCAGCGTCACGGTTTACTCGCTGCTCGGGGCCTTCCAGTTCCACCCGGGCCTCCGCCGGGGAAGGCCCAGCTGGCACAGGATCGCCGGGCGGATTCTCCTGCCCGCGGGCATGCTCACGGCTCTCTCGGGCTTGTGGATGGCGGTTTTCTACAGGCTGCCAGCCAGCGACGGGCAGCTCCTCCTCATCCTCAGGCTCATTTTCGGCTTGGCGATGGCATTGAGCCTCGTGCTGGGAGTTCTGGCCATAGTCCGCCGGGACTTCGCCCGGCATGGAGCCTGGATGAGCCGGGCCTACGCCATCGCCCTCGGCGCCGGAACGCAGGCCCTGATCCTCATCGTGCCCGAACTCCTGCTGAGCCCGCCGGACGTTACCGGGCGGGCCATACTCATGGGCGCTGCGTGGGTGATCAACCTCGCCGTAGCGGAGTACTTCATCCGACGGCGGCACCCGGCGTGAGGGCAGAACGCGGCGGGATAGCTTTGAGTCATGACGGAAAGCTTTAAGTACGACGTCGAGATCCTCCACCTTCTCGTATCGCCGGCTCACGCCTACTTCGGCCGTGCACGCGAAGGCGCGGCGGATGTCCCCACCACGGATGCCGAGCGCGTGGAACTGGTGGCAGGGAAAGGAATTGTGGGCGACCGGTTCTTCGGCAAGGCCGCGCACATGGACGCCGCCGTGACACTGTTCCCGATCGAAGCCCTGGAAGCCATCGCCGCGGAGCTGGCTTCCGGTCCGCTGGACCCGCTGCTGACACGCCGCAACATAGTTCTCAGAGGCGCGCACCTGGCTCCTCTGATCGGTCACGATTTCACCCTGGAAACGCGCGGGGAACTGGTGCGGATCCGGGCGGGACGGCCCGCCCATCCCTGCGTTTGGATGGACCAGATGCTCGCCCCCGGCGCCCACAAAGCAATGCGCGGCCGGGGCGGCGTGCGCTGCACACCCCTCTCGGACGGCATCCTGCACAGGGGACCGGCCATCCTGGTCAGCCCCGTTCAGCTCCACCCGGCGAGCGCCGGCGTACCCACCCTCCTGCGGCCGTCGCGGCTTCCGTAGGCCATCGTTCCGTAGGCAATGGCGCGCCGGCACGAAAAGTAGGTAGACTGGTCTACCTACCCATTCTGCGAGCACAAGCCAGCCAGGGACAGTCAATGACCGAGAAACAGACCGCACCAGCAGCCACCCGGGCCCGCAGGCCCGCACGCGAGGCGCTCCTGGAGGCGGCTGCCCGGCGCTTCTACGCCAACGGCCTGACCGCCACTGGAATCGACGCCATTACTGCCGAAGCGGGTGTAGCGAAAAAGAGCCTCTACAACAACTTCACCTCAAAAGCTGAGCTGGTGACGGCGTACTTGTACGCCCGCCACGAGGAATGGCTGGGGCTGTACCGCTCGAGACTTGAGACGGCAACAACCCCCAAGGAGCGCGTCCTTGCCGTCTTCGATGCCTATGCGGACCACGCCGATCTGGCCTACAGGAACGGGTTCCGGGGCTGCGGCCTGCTGAATGCAGCAGCCGAGCTGCCGGCCGGGGATCCCGGGCGGGCCGTTGTCCGGCGGCACAAGGAGGAGGTTGAAGCGCTGCTCTCCGCGCATCTGGCGGACCTGCTGCCGGACGCACCCGGGCGGGTACAGCCGCTGGCACGGCACCTGGCCTTCCTGCTCGAGGGCTCGATGGCCCGCGCCGGACTCGAAGGCGACGACAGCTGCATCCTGGAAGCCCGCCGGATCGCTGCCACGCTGATCGGCAACCTGTGAAGCCCTCAGGATTCCGGGGAGCCACGTGGGGAGCGCTGTTTGTCCTCGCGGCGTCGGTCCTCTGGGGCACCACCGGCACTGCGGCCACCTTCGCTCCGGACGTGAGCCCGCTGGCAATCGGCGCTGCAGCCATGGGTTTCGGCGGCCTGCTGCAGGCGGCGATCGCGGCACGGCCCATGCTGGCTTTCAGCACGTCACTGCGCGGCAACTGGCCCACGGTGGCACTGGGGGCACTGGCCGTTGCCCTCTACCCGCTCGCGTTCTACTCGTCCATGCATCTGGCCGGAGTTGCCGTGGGGACAGTGGTCTCCATCGGCTCAGCCCCGCTCGCCTCCGCCGTGGTGGAACGGGTAGTGGACAAACGGCCGTTCACCCGGCGGTGGACCGTCGGCGCGGTACTCGGCGTCTCCGGAGCAGCCCTGCTGTGCCTCGCAGAAGGTCTAGCAGAGGCGGGGAAATCCGGTGACCCGGCAACAACGGGATCGGCCTGGGAAACGCCGGCGGGCATCGGCCTGGGGCTGCTGGCCGGGCTCACCTACGCACTGTATTCGTGGGCTGCCCACCGCCTGATCAATACCGGCGTACCTTCGAGGGCGGTCATGGGGACGGTCTTCGGCGCCGGCGGGCTGATGCTGATGCCCGTGCTCGCCGCTACCGGTGCCCCGTTTCTGGCGTCCACGCAGAACTTTGCCGTCGGCGCGTACATGGCAATCGTCCCGATGTTCGCCGGCTACGTGCTGTTCGGCTGGGGCCTGGCACGCGTCCGCGCGAGCACGGCCACCACCGTCTCCCTCGCGGAGACCGTCGTGGCCGCTGTCCTGGCAGTGGTGGTGGTGGGCGAACGGCTTCCGGCACTCGCGTGGCTCGGCGCCGCGCTGATCACCGGCAGTCTCTTTGTCCTCACGCTCCCTGCCGCGCCAAAGCGCCGGCGCCTAATGGCCGACGTCGGACGCTAACTGCCCGAGGCAGTAGTCCTTGAACCAGTGCCTGATGCGCCGCGGCAGCCGCGGGTAGACCACTGCCAGGCCGCGCATGGTGAGGTGGAACCGGCGGTCGTGGCCCCGGCTCCAGGGCAGCCCGAAGTCCCGCCGGAGCTGATCCGGAAGAAGGCCTGCGGTGAGGAAACGCGCGAACGGCATGATGCTGCGGTACCAGAGCGCTTCCCTGCCTGGATAGAGGAGGCCGCGGCCAACACGCACTGCGGCGTCGTCCGCACGCAGGGCCCGGAGCCGATTGTCCCAGTAGCGGCGGAACGCTTCGCGGTCCTCTGGCCACATATCCTCCGGGAGCTGCAGGGCTGTCCCAAGCTTCGCGTAGTCGCGGTACATCTCATCGGCGGTGCCGTCGTCGAACGGGCCATAGATTTCTTCGAAGACGGTGACGGCGGTGTCGTACAGAGTGGCGACCACCCACAGCTGCGCGTGGGCATCGAAGGCGCTGTAGCCGGCGGAGGTCCCATCCGGAGCACGGCGGACCGGGGCGTGCGCGCAGTTCACCCTGCGACGGACCTCTTTCACCTGCTCGTCGGTGCCGTACACGATGGCGTACACATAGGTGAGGGTGCCGCGGAGCCTGTTGACGGGGCGTTCGGTAAATGTGCTGTGCTCGGCCACGCCGTGGCCCACGGCAGGATCGGCGAGCTGCAGCAGGATCGCCCGCCCCGCCCCTGCCAGCAGGATGCCTTCAGCGCCCATGTCCGCAAGTCCACGCACCATTGAAACAGGGTACCGGAGCGGGAAAGCCCTAGTGGCGGTCGCGGGTGAGAATTTCTCCGCTGTTGGCCAGGTGATCGGCCACGTCCCGGAGCTTGATGTTGGTTTCGGAGCTCGCCCTGGTCAGGATCTGGAACGCCTGGAGGGAGTTGATTTTGAACCTTTCCATCAGGATTCCCTTTGCCTGGCCGATGAGGTCACGGGTGCCCATCGCCTGGTTCAGCTGGTTGATCTCCTGCGCGTCGGAGAAGGCGACGGCCGCATGGGCCGCCACGAGCAGGCCCACGTGTTCCGATTCCTCGTCAAAGGCGTTTTCTTCATCGCCGTACAGGTTGAGCGCTCCCAGGTTGTCGCCTTTGACGAAAAGCTGGAAGGAGAGCATGCTCCGCGCGCCGGCGTCGTGGGCCGCCCGGGCGAATTTTGGCCACCTTGCCTCGTGGCCCATGTCCGGGACCCGGACGATCCTGTGTTCGTAGGCCGCGTCAATACAGGGGCCCTCGCCGGCTTCGCTCTGCAGGGCATCGATCCTGCGCGGAAGCTCACCCGAGGCTGCCCGGGACTCCACGGTTCTCCTGCCCGTGACCACGCTGACGGATGCATCCGAAACGTGCGGGATGAGATCCAGCGCAGCGTGGACGATGTCCGCCAGGAGAGCGTCCGTGTCCAGTTCCTGCTGAAGCTCCCTGGCAAGATCGCCGAGTTTACTGGCGAGGCTACCGGCCACTGCCGGTTCCGGATTTGCAGTACCTTTGGCACTGCCGGTGCTGGGGGTCATGGGTGCCATCCTCTGATGCGGCCTGGAGAATCTGCCGTCGTTCTGAGTATCTCTCTATCCTGCCAAATTCGCTCGGGTTTTTTTCGGGCGCGGCCACGGACTGCATGTCTACACCGGAGCCCGGCAAGACCGCGAGCTTCAATGTTGTAAATGCCTTCAAGGCCGTCTCGAACGTCATCAACAACCACCCCCACGTATGGGACACCACCCGTGCCAGGGTTGAGCAGGAGATCGAGGAGCTCGGCTACCGGCCCAACCTTACCGCCCGCAGCCTGCGCTCCGGGCACACCGGGGCCATCACCCTGGCCCACCCCCAGCTGAGCCTGCCCTAGTTCGCCGAACTGGCGGACGCCGTCATTGAAGCCGCTGCAAAGCACGGCCTGGTGGTACTCATTGAGCAGACCGGCGCTGACCGGGAGCGCGAGCTTGAGGTCATGGCCAGCCCGCGGCGCTAAATGTCCGATGGTCTGATCTTCAGCCCGCTGGCACTGGGCCCAGTACCGCGTAGCTGCCCGCCTGATTCAGGCGGTCACCCGGCCCTGCGGGCATGCGGGAACGGGCGCGTCCAGGAACGCCGTCACAACATCGAGCACGAGTGCTGTCCTCGCGAGCCCAAAGAAATGTGTGGTGCCGGGAAACACCGCGAGCTGTGACGCGGGCACGCCTTCGAAATCGCCGTTCACATCTCCTCCCCGCAGCTGGAGGAACCGCACGGCATGCTCGAGCTTGACCATGTCGCAATCGCCAACGGTGATCAGGGTGGGGGCGGCGATGCCGCGGATCTCGTCATCACTCCAGCCGCCCGTGCCGGCATCGTAGCTCCCGAGTTTGTCCAGCAGCCGCTGCAGATGCTCATGGTCCGGGTGCGGCGAGACGGCCAGGTAGCGCGCTTCCATGGGCGTGCCGGCGATCATCCCGACAGTCATGGAGCCCAGCGCTTCCGCGTTCTCCCCCCGGTCGCCGCCGGGATGGAATGAGACGGAGGAGACGATCAGTTTGCGGACAAGCTCCGGATGCTTGACCGCAAGGTGCAGCGCAACCGCACCGCCCACGCTGAATCCGAAGACATCCACCTCGCTGACGCCCAGGTGTTCAAGGAGTCCGGTGACATCGGACGCGAGGTCGCGGGTGTTCAGGGAACGGTCGATGTCATTGGTCCGGCCATGCCCCTGGAAGTCCGCGGCGATGACCCTGCGGCCAGCCGACAATCCCGGGATCAGTGCGCCGAATTGCTGCTCGACATCGAACAGTCCCCCGTGCAGTAGCAGCAGCGGTGTGCCGCCGGACCCGTGCAGCTCGTAGTACATCTGCAGTCCGTTCACGGGGGCATATCCCGTTTCAGGTCCTGCCGCGGTTCCGTCATGCATCAGCGGGTCCTCCTTCGCGTTTTGGTCATCCTAATCCCACGGAGGACCAGCCGTCCCTGGCCACCACCGGCTCCTGAGCCTCAGGCTATGGGGTCAGCGCTCCGGGTGAAGCAGTTCGTGTGAAACGGTAGAACTCTACGCCATGGCTTGGAATCCTGACCTGGAGGGCCAGCCCTCCCAATGGCCCGCTGAGGAGGGCGGCGCTGCCGCTCCAGGCCTCACGGCCGCTCCATGGCGACCGGCCGGAAAGGCCGTCATCATCAGGGAATGCGAGGTCAGCCAGCGGGATCTCCCGGACTGCCTCGCCCTCCCCCGTGTTGAAGACAGCCACAAAACGTTGGTCCGGCGTCGTGCTTTCCGCTGCCCACACCACCAGGTGCCCGTCGCGCAGCAGTTCCCGGTTGTTGACGCTGGCGTTGTGCACCTCAAGGAGTTCCGGGTTGGTCAGGAGGTCAAGGGTTTCCGGTGGCGAGGACGGCAGATCGCACCCGAGCATCAGCGGGGAGCGGGAGATGCACCACAGCGTCAGCATGGTCCGCTGTTCGTCCAGGGTCAGCCGGCTGAGACGCTCAGTCCCGCGCTCGGCACGCAACGCGATCCTGCCCACGGGAAGCATGTCGGCATCGGCCCAGGCTCCGGGCCGCTGGTGCGGAGCCCACCGGGCCATCCTGCCGAACTGCGCTTCCACGTCCTCCCACACGTCCCAGAGATCGTCCGAGACCCGCCACATCTGCGCATTGCCGCGCAGATGTTCCAGCCGGGACAGGGATAGCGCCCTGCCTGGCGAGAGGCTGAGCACCATGCCGCGCCCGCTGCGGGCTATGGCCTGCCGGTAAGCCTCGATCTCGGCGGCGAAGTACGGGCCCAGCATGTCGTCAGCCTTCACGAAATCGACGCCCCACTCGGCAAACTGGCGAAGCTGGGAATCGTAGTAGGCCTGGGCGCCCGGATGCCGGTGGTTCAGGCCAAAGTTGTCCGCGTTCCATTCACAAACCGAGGACGTATCCGCCACGTCATCTGCCGTGTAGGCGGTCCCTTCGACAGGCAGGCGGTCCCGGACGGCCTGCCGCGGAATGCCACGCATGACGTGCAGCCCGAACTTGAGCCCGAGGCTGTGGATGCTGTCTGCCAGTGGTTTGAACCCTGCGCCGCCTGCCGCGGAGGGGAAGCGGTTTGCCGCCGGGAGTTGCCTGCCCACTCCGTCCAGTTCCAGTTCCGCTCCGTCGTTGTAGCCGCCGGCGCGGGCCGCGGGTTCGTACCACTGGATGTCCACCACCACCGTGTCCCAGCCGAACGGCAGCAGGTGCTCGGCCATGAACGTGGCGTTGGCAAGCACCTCGTCCTCGGTGACGGTAGTGCCGTAGCAGTCCCAGCTGTTCCAGCCCATGGGCGGGGTCATAGCAAGTGTCATGTGCCAAATTTACAACGATGCATAAGAGCATGCCAGTGCCTTGACAGCAGCCATGTGAGCGCTCACAGTTGACGGAGCGAAACCAATCAGCGGAAAGTCGATTCAATGAAGAACTGGGCAGGAAACCTCGAGTACTCATCAGCGGACGTCCGCAGGCCGGGCTCTGTGGCTGAGCTAGCCGAGGTGGTTGCGGGTGCAACCCGGGTCAAGGCCCTGGGTTCGCGGCACTCGTTCAACCGGGTGGGCGATACCGACGGTACGCACATCCTGCTCGACGCCCTGCCCCGGACCATTGAGCTGGACCCGCAACGCCGGAGCGTCAAAGTCAGCGGCGGCGTGAGCTACGGCGAGTTGTGCCGCAGCCTGGAACAGTCCGGCGTCGCCATCCATAACCTGGCATCCCTCCCCCACATTTCCGTGGCCGGCGCCGTCCAGACGGGAACTCACGGTTCCGGCGTGGACAACCCGTCCCTTGCCGGCGCTGTCGAGAGCATCGATCTGGTCCGGGCGTCCGGTGAGGCCGTGACCCTGTCGCGGGGAGACGGCGACGAATTCCTAAGCAGCGTAGTGGCCCTCGGCGCGCTGGGCATCGTGACAGGACTTGAACTCTCGGTCCGGCCGAGCTTCCAGATGCGCCAGCGCGTCCTGGAGAACCTGCCCTGGGACAGGGCACTGGCAGATTTCGGCACCCTGGTTTCCAGCGCCTACAGTGTCAGCCTGTTCACCGACTACGCGGGCGATTCCATCAGCCAGGTGTGGCTGAAGGCCCTCGATTCCGAACCCGCGCTTGCTGACACCTTCGGTGCCACCACTGCCACGCACTCCCGGCATCCGCTCCCGGACATGTCAGCGGAAAACTGCACGCCACAGTTCGACGAGCCGGGCCCCTGGCTGGACCGCCTGCCGCACTTCCGCCACGAGTTCACCCCCAGCAACGGCGAGGAACTCCAGAGCGAATTCATCCTGCCCCTGCAGCACGCGCCGGCCGCCCTGCAGGCGGTCCGCAGCCTGGCGGACAAGCTGGCTCCCCTGCTGTTTGTGTCCGAAATTAGGACGGGCGCCGCGGACGAATTCTGGCTTAGCCCGTTCTACCGCCAGCAGAGCGTGGCCCTGCACTTCACCTGGAAGCCGCTCCAGGCCCAGGTGGAAGCGCTCCTTCCCGAGCTGGAGGAGCTGCTGCAGCCCTTCGGCGCCCGCCCGCACTGGGGCAAGCTGTTCACCCCGTCCGGCCATGACTGGGAGGGGCTCTACCCGCGGTTCGCCGAGTTCCGAACTCTCGTGGCCAGGCATGACCCGGAGGGCAAGTTCGGCAACGGCCTGCTGGACAGCATCCTTGGTGTCAGGACAGCTGCGCCGTAGGAACTGAGAGTTCGCCGGCCGCCCGCCTCAGGCCTGGATTGCGGACTCTGCCTCTGCCAGCCTGATCATCCGGAGTTCGTCCTCCACCGCGCGGGCAGGCCAGAAATTTCCCGAGAGCTGCCCCACCCGGCCACGATCGGCGTCGGGGAACAGCTTCTCCAGCAGCCCCGAGGCGTGGAGCAGTGCGATCAGCGCCCTGGTCCTGGGATCGACGGACTGTGGGCCTGCCGCTTTGGGTTCCGTGGGCGCCGTCACCGCGGCATCCGAAGGCGCGGAATCCGCTGCCACGGCTTCCGAGGCACGAAGTTCCGCAGATGCGGTTTCCGCCTGCGCCGAGCCCGGCTTATCGGTGAGTGCTGCCTCGATCTTCTGCACGAGCGCAGCCTCCGGCGCATGGTCTTTCTCGGGGTAACGCACCGTCTTGAAGATGCCGAGCCGCTTTTCACCGACCTGATCCACGAGGCCACGTTCGGCCATGCCCTGGTACACCCGCTGCACCTCGGCGCGGCTCTCCAGCATGGAGACCCAGCGTTTGGGGGTGTGAGGGCGGGATTTGTGCCGGATGAGGTCCAGTTCCGGCTGGAGGTCCGTCTGGGGAGCATCGCCGGTCACCCGGACGAACCTTCCGTGGAGGTCAATGGCGCCGATCAAATCCAGCTCGGCCAGGATTGCCCCGGCGAGGGTGGTTCGCAGCAGGTACGCAGGGACTTCCGGCCCGCCGCGCTTGTCGTCAGTTGCCAGGAGGAGGAAAGCCTGCGGGAGGCTCAACTCCTCTGCCTTAGGTGATTGAGCATCCATAGCATCATGGTGCGCCCGTCAGGGCCGTGGCCACAACTACCGCTTCTAACTGGACCACTGGCAGTGCACCACGCGCAGAGATGAGCGTACGACGGCGGGACCTCCCGCCGTCGTACGCTTGCGTTTTCCGCTACGCGGATCTTTCGTTCATTTCGCGCGTCTGCAAAGACGCTACGAATCTGGTGAGCTCCTTCTGCAGCGTTTTCCAGGCGGTGACGTCCAGTTCCGGCGGGAGGGCGTGGGCCTCAGCCTGCTGGGCGGCTTCAAGGGCTTCACGCCCGGCACCGGTAAGCCCGATGATCAGCTGGCGCCTGTCCCGGGGATGCCTGCTCCTGCTGACGAGCCCTGCCAGCTGCAGCCTCGCCAGGATCTTTCCCATTGTCTGGCTTTTGGCGTGGACGGCTGTGGCCAACTGTTCCTGGTTCAGGGCACCCGGAGCCAGTCCTTCAAGAGCTATCACCGCCGCACGGGTGAGGCCCAGCGGCGCGAGGACATCGTCCTGATGGCGTTGGACCAGGCGGGCGGCCTGCGAGAGGAGCTGGCAAAAGTTCCGGAGTTCGCGCTCTGATTCAGTGGTCATGGCAAGCTGTTCCTTCCCTTTGAGAGCCTCCGGTATACATCCACCATAAGCATGCTTAGTATCTGTTTGGCAAGCGGGCTCCGGATTCACCACGGCGACGAGGCCCCCCGCTGCCCCGCATGGAGCAGCCCCGCCCCCATTCGCGGCAGCGCATTAACGGGCAGCCCTTGCGCATCGGTTAGCAAGTGTGCTTAGTATCTAGTTAGTAACCTTGCTTACTATTGCGAAGCCAGTAAGACTGGCAGCTCCTGTCAGCGAACCCTTCACGAAAGAGAGAGCGACCATGACTGAAAACCAATGGCCCCAGACGGGCGCCCCGGCCAGCGTTGACCCTTACGGAAACGTTGACCAGTACGGAAACCAGGTGCCCGCGTCTTCTCAGGGCACCGGCGTGAGCAGCACCGGCGCCTCAGGGTCCAAGACCGAAACAGCCAAGGAAGAAGCCTCACAGGTGGCCAGCCAGGCAGCCGGCGCGGCCCAGAACGTGGCGGAAACGGCCAAGGCCGAGGCCTCCAACGTCGCCTCAGAAGTGAAAACCAACGCCCGGGACCTCCTGTACCAGGCCAAGTCTGACCTCACCAGCCAGGCAGGCACCCAGCAGCAGAAGGTCGCGGAAGGTATCCGCACCATCTCCTCGGAGCTGCGCACCATGGCAGATGCCTCCGACCAGCCGGGTGTGGCATCGGACCTGATCCGTCAGGCCGCAGAGCGCTCGCAGTCCGTGGCATCCTGGCTTGACGGCCGGGACCCGGGTTCGCTCCTCGGCGAGGTGAAGTCGTTCGCACGGCAGCGCCCGGGCACCTTCCTTCTCCTCGCGGCCGGTGCTGGCATCCTTGCCGGACGGCTCACCCGCGGCCTCGCCGCTGGTGCACCGGAGACCCAGGTGGGCGCCACAGGCCAGTCGGTCCCTCCGGTCCCGCGGACCGCGCCGGTTCAGCAGGGTGCCCCCATCCACCAGGAGACAGTTTTCGCTGCTGGGGATGACCGCGGCCTGTTCGACGAGCCGCGAATCGCCACCGGCGGGCCCGTATCCTCCCAGAACCTGCCAACCGGCACGGCCGCGGACGCCCCGTTGCGTTATGAAGAAGATCCGTTCCGCAGCACCGCGGATCGGGATGCGGAAGGTCGTCACCTGTGAGCAGCCAGATTCCCGAATCGCCGCCGAGCGCGGCGCATGCGAAGGCCGATAACACCTCGTTGGGTGATCTCCTCGGTGAGGTGACCCGCGATCTGTCCACGCTGATGCGCCAGGAAGTGGAACTGGCCAAGGCCGAACTGAAGCAGTCCGCTTCCAAGGCCGGCAAGGGCGGCGGCATGCTCGCCGGCGCCGGCGTCGCAGGCCACTTCGTGCTCCTCTTCCTCTCGATCGCCCTCTGGTACGCCCTGGGCGAACTCATGGGCCTCGGCTGGTCCGCCGTCGTTGTTGCCGTGATCTGGGGCATCATCGCCGCGGTCCTGGCCTCGATGGGCCGCAAGAA